>CAKUMP010000235.1 GCA_934667795.1 uncultured Chthoniobacterales bacterium
TTTCCTTGGAATTGTGGCGCTGAATTCGACGGGGATTGGGGGGGCAACGATGTTGATGTTTGCACATGGGATTTCAATTGCCTTGTTATTTGCGCTGTCAGGAGAAATTTTCAAACGGACAGGCAGCCTGGAGTTTGAAGATCTGGGGGGATTGATAAAAAATGCGCCATTTTTGGGAGTTGTATTCGGGTTTGCAGCATTTGCGTCGATCGGATTACCCGGATTTGCAAATTTTCCAGGGGAGCTTCTGGTCTTTTTCGGAGCATTCAGCCCGGCTGTGGCAGAAGCAGGGTTAAATACCTTGCAGATTGGAACCATCTTCGCATTGTGGGGACTTGTCATTTCGGCGATTTACATGTTACGAGCTTATCGCAATATCTTTTTTGGAGAAGCACCTGGACGTTGTGCGGGGGCACATGATTGTGGAAAATCCATGCGTTTACCTATTCTGTTGCTCTTGTTCGTATTATTGGCTACGGGGGTTGTGCCCAATGTGATTCTGGAACTGGCCAGCCAGGCAATGCAAATGATTACGTTGTGAATTAACTGAAATTGAATGATCTTATGTTTTCGATTCAACCGATATATATAGAGTTTGCGGTCCTGATTTTGGGGATCCTGCTGATTTTCCTAGAGGCTTTTTCCAGTGGAGGCGATAAAAGGGGCTTTGCCTATGGAGCAATCGCCGGCCTTGCTGTGATTTTTGTCCTGACATTTTTCACGGGTCCAACAAGTGCCGCAGTAGAAGGCGGTGTGGGAACGGCTGCTTTTTATCAGCACGATTTTCTGGCACTTTTCTTTAAACGATTTGCTCTGCTGAGTACAATGCTGATGCTGGTAATGGCGATTGATTTTCGCGAGACGCTGGCGCGCTTTACAAATGGAGGTGGCTCTTCGGCAGGGGTTGCAGAATTCTTTGCTCTGCCTGTGCTGGCATGTGCCGGGGTAATGTGGATGGTGTCCGCAGTGGATTTTGTGATGATTTTTGTTTCACTGGAACTGCTCTCGATCGCTTCTTACGTTTTGGTCGGGTATATGCGCCGCAGTGCGCAATCGCTGGAAGCCGGGGTGAAATATCTGATTCTGAGCGCGTTATCAACCGGGTTTCTGGTCTATGGAATTACCTGGGTCTTTGGGGTCACTGGATATACGAATCTGGTGGACATTACCCGGGTGGTGAGCGCAGGGAGTGTTTCGGAAACGCATCTGCTTTTCGGGATCGCATTTATTTTGATTGCTCTGGGCTTCAAAGTGGCAGCAGTTCCGTTTCAAATCTGGGTACCGGATGTTTATCAGGGTGCGCCCACTCCGGTCACTGCATATCTTTCTGTGGCCAGTAAAGCCGCAGGGTTCGTGGTGCTGATTCGCGTGGTGGATATTTTTTCAGGGAATGCAGAGTTACAAGGGAGAATCCTGTTAGTCATTGCCGGAATGGCTGGCTTGACATTGCTTTATGGAAACCTGGCCGCATTGCCTCAGACGAATCTGAAGCGTTTGCTGGCGTATTCCAGTATTGCACATGCGGGGTACTTATTGATCGGGGTAACCTGTGTGTCCGGGGCTGCGGTGGTTTACTATCTTGCAGGATATTTATTTATGACTATGCTGGCCTTTATGGTCATGGTTGTGGTCAGTGCCCACACCGGAAGTGATGAAATCCGCGATTATCGTGGTCTGGCCCGACGTTCTCCTTTTCTTGCATTTGCAATGTTGATGGCGATGCTGTCACTCGCAGGACTCCCTTTTATAGCAGGAGTTATGGGAAAATTTCTTATCTTTGCTGCGGCGATTGAAGCGAAATTATGGGTTCTGGTGGGGGTGGGAACGGTTGCAGTTGTCTGCGGGTTTTATTATTACCTGAAGGTTGTAAAAGCGATGTACTGGCAGACAGGAGAAGTTTCGACTCCCATTTCGGTCTCCGGAATTACCAAATTCTTTATGAGCCTGTTGATTGCCGCTATCCTTGTTTTCGGAATTTTCCCACAACCGATTCTGGATCTTTTACGCTGATTTGATTTAAATGATGAGAGAATGACCCCATCCCAGTATGACTGATTCTAATCACGCATTAATACTTCATGTCCGGAATGACCTCGAGGAACTTCCCGGAATAGCAGATGAAGTAACGCGTTTTCTTGAAGAAAATGAGGCGGGCCCGGCCATTGTTTTTAATGTCAATCTGGTGATCGAAGAATTAGTGACGAACTCCATCAAGTACGGGTACGATGATGCCCTGGAGCATACGATTCTCATTGAACTTGAAATGTTACCTGAAAAAGTGCGGATTCGTTTGGAAGATGATGGCCATTTCTTTGACCCTTTTCAACAACCCGAGCCGGATACCTCCCTCCCGATAGAAGAACGTCCAATCGGCGGCTTGGGAATACATTTTATTCGCAAAATGACAGACTTTCAGTCGTATGAAAGATCTGATGACCGAAATGTTATTATTATTGAAAAGAAACTTTGAGTGCGAATCTCGTTGTCAATCCCACCACGATCTTTTAGAATCCTGATTTATTATGGCTGAATTTACTACTAGCACCGACGGAAATATTCACATTCTCAGTGTTGCCGGCCGGCTGGATCCCCAGAGCGGTTCTGATCTTAAGCAGGTTTTAGACAGCATGACACAAGGAGACCTTGTGGTGGATCTGGAACATCTCGAGTATATTGCATCCTCGGGTTTTCGTGAGCTTTTCATTGCAGGAAAAACGATTTCCCGAAATGGGCATCGAATGGTAGTATGTGGGCTTCAAGGCGAAGTTCGCCGGATTTTTGAAGTGGCTGGATTTGCGGTGGTGTATCCGATTTTAGATACTCGGGCCGACGCCATCGAGCATTTGCGCACAAAAGCGTGAGGTAGTACAGGCTGGAAGAATTATCTCACACGAAGCCGCAAAGCCACGAAGAAGAACTTCTGGGTTTTTAGAATTCGTAGTTTTTATGATTTGCGAGAGCGGGGGTCGAGGAGGTCACGGAGTCCGTCGCCCAGAAAGTTGAGTGCAAGGAGAGCCAGGGACATAGCGATGGCAGGGAAGGCGACAAGCCACCATGCAAAACGGATTGGATTGATTGCGTCTGCGCCAATACTGAGGAGCGATCCCCAACTGGATTGAGGCGCCTGGACACCCAGTCCAAGAAAACTGAGAAAAGATTCGTCGAGAATAACAGCGGGGACGGTGAGTGTCAGGTAAATGATGATAATACCGGACAGATTGGGAAGCAGGTGTTTGAGAAGAATTCGGAAGTGGGATTGTCCCAGTGCTTTGGATGCGGTAATAAATTGCTGCTCTTTGAGCTGCAGTACTTGTCCCCGGATAATACGCGCCATGGTAAGCCATTCAATAAGGCCGAGCGAGAGGATGAGAATGATGATACGGGAATGGGAAATCCAGGACTCAAAAGGCGTATCAAAAAGAAACTCCTTGAGCGAGTTGTCAAATGTGTTGATCGAAATCAGGATGAAAATCACGCGTGGAATGGAGTAAAAAACTTCGACCAGGCGCATCATGAAGGCATCAATTTTTCCACCGGCGTAACCGGAGATAAGTCCATAAGTGGTCCCGATGAAGAGTGCGACAATTGCACCGGCGAGGCCGACCAGCAGGGAAACGCGAGCCCCGGAGAAGACCTGATAAAAGAGATCGCGTCCGCTGAAGTCGGTTCCGAATGGGTGTTGGAGGCTGGGAGGAGAAAACTGGTTTTCGCTCACATCTGCATAATGCGCCGGAAGGATTTCAGGGATAAAAATGGCTCCGAGCGTGAGCGCCAGCAATATCAGGAGACAGATACGTAATTTGACATCTTTCCAGAGTTCGAACCAGATAGAAGATTGGAGCGATCTGGCCGTATTCATGCGAGAGAAATCCGTTTGTCGAGTAATGTGTAAACGATATCGACAATAAAGTTAAGGACTACGAGCAGGGTGCAATAAAGGATGACAACTCCGCCAAGTAAAAAAGCATCCCGGTTTTCGATGGAGCGTACAAAAAAACCGCCGGTTCCCGGGATGTTGAAAATGGTTTCGACGACGATAGAGCCAGTTAACAAATGTGCGGCTAATGGTCCGAGAAAGGAAACAACCGGCAGGATGGCTACTTTCAGCGCATGTTTGTAAATCACCGTATTGGGAGCTAATCCTTTTGCGTGGGCAGTTCGAATAAAATCGGATTGGAGCACTTCCAGCATGCTGCCACGCGTAAGGCGGGCGATATAAGCAACGTAAGGAGCTGCCAGACAAAGCGCCGGAA
>CAKUMP010000236.1 GCA_934667795.1 uncultured Chthoniobacterales bacterium
GGTGTATTTTCTTCCTCTAAACCTTCTTCTTTTTCATGTAAAACTTCAAAATCCGGATGAGCGGAAGCAACATCGGTACTTTCTTCCTGTTTTTGCTCTTCAATTTGGAATGGAGAGGAGAACTTCATCAAAGGTTCCACAATATTGGAAGGAAGGGGTTTAGGGCGCTCTACAAGCGTCTGAGTAATTCTTTTCCCCTGTGTGTAGCCCTGACGGAACATTTCCATTTTTGCGTCCAGATTATCGATATAATGCAATGCCTGTGCTTCCGGGGTTTTAGGATGTACTGGTGAGCCAAATTCGAGTTCTCCATGATGCGAAGCAATCAGATGAAGCAAATGTAATTTAACCGAGTTGGAATCCGGTTCTAAATCTTTCCAGTCATTTTCAGTTTCAGAATTCAGCATTTCGATCCATAACGATTGAACCACCTGCATTCCGATTGAAATATGTCCGAGTAATTCTCCAATTTCCTGAAATGGAAGATCAAATCCATGTTCTGGCGGACATGTTTCCCATAGTTTTCCAATATCATGAAAAAATGTTCCGGCTAATAAAAGATCACGATTAAGTTCCGGATAAATTTCGCAAACGGCATGAGCACTGCGCATCATTAATGCAACATGCTCCACTAACCCTCCTCGTCGGGAATGATGAAATTTTCTGGCGGCAGCAGCTCGTTTAAACGCCTTGCTGTGCTTGTCCAGAAAAAGATCCAGCAGTTTTCGCAATCGAGGATCTTGAATCGTTTCGATAAAAGAAAGGATTTTTTGAAAATATTCTTCCTGTAATTCTTTTTTGGGTCCACCTCCCATCAACAAATTTTCAATTTCTTCTTCGGTCAGCACCCGTATATTCCAGTTACGCGTTTCTACCCCGTACTGGCTATTGAGAAATTCTCCTGATAAAGCAATAAATGCTTTATTTCCTAAATCCTGAATTTTCCTGAAATCCGGATGATCGCTCCACACCCGTAATGTCATGTTTCCGCTTGCATCTACAAGCTGGACTTCCAAAAATGGCTTCCCATCCCGAGTCTGTTTTTCCAGAATTTGACTGATTTGCGCCTGAGTCTGGGTTTGAACAGATTCAGTCACAATTTCTGTTTTGATTTCCGAAATGGATTTAAACATCATTTTCTAATTCTCGCATATTATTTTAATTTAGAACAGACTTAAGCCCATGTTGAAAAATCGATTTTATGAAAAATTTGATGAAGAACGTCCTGATGAAAAAAAATCTGTCGATCAGGTCAGGACAAATTTTCAACGTGATCGGGATGGAGTCATTTATTCATCCGCATTCAGACGCCTGCAAACCAAAACCCAGGTTCTGATGGCAGGAACGTATGATTTTTATAGAACACGTCTTACTCACTCCATTGAAGTTGCTCAAATCGGACGCTCTATTTGTCATTATTTGAAGGAAACTTCTAATGAACTCAGCAACGATTTTTATATTGATCCTGATCTGGTAGAAGGGATTTGTCTGGCACATGATCTTGGGCATCCCCCATTTGGACATGCAGGGGAACGTACTTTACATGAATGTATGCGTCATGAATTCGGAGGGTTTGAAGGAAATGCTCAAAGCCTGCGTCTCATTACAGAAACCATTTATTCCAGTGGTTTTAAACGAAAAGGATTAAACCCCTCTCGCGCTTTTTTGGATGGGATTTTGAAATATAAAGTTCCGTTTCATTTAGTTCCAGATGCTCCCAACCATTTTATTTATGAAAATCAAGTCTCATGGTTGAATTTTGTTTTTCCAGACGGAATCCTTCAAAAATATGTTCCACTGGAAAAACAAAATAAATTTCACAGTATTGAATGTCAGATTATGGATTGGGCAGATGATACTGCTTATTCCATTAACGATATTGTTGATAGTGTTCATGCCGGATTGATCCGGTCGGATCAGATTCATTCCTGGATGAAAACGTATTCGTTTTCTGAAGAAGAAAAAACTTTGTTAAAGAATCTCATTGAAACGATTGAAAGTGGTTATATTTCCAGTTGGGCCGGGCAAAAAATTGGTATCTTTATTCAGGCGGTGAAATTAAAAAAACGGGAGTCTCCTTTATCGGAGTTTACCAATCGTTATCGCTTTGATTTGGAAGTGGGAGAAAATTTACTCCAGGAAGCGGCGCTTTATAAAAAATTGTCTATGGAACTGGTGTTTCAATCCACCCGGCTTCAACAACTTGAATTTAAAAATAAACGGGCATTAACTCGTTTATTTAAGACAATTTCAGAACATTATCTCCATTCTCCCAAAAAAGAGATTTTAGCCCTTTTATCTCCTGCTTATCATAAACAAATTATTGATAATGAAGATGTTACAATAAAAATGCGTGTTCTTTGCGATTATCTTGCAGGAATGACCGATGGTTTTGCAATCCGTATGTATAATCGTCTTTTCCAAATGGAAACAAATTCCTTGGATCACCTCATTATTTGAAAAATTGGACAAATAATGCTTTTTTAATTAAATTGCTCTAAATATCCAGATGTTCACCGATTTTTTTGCGAAGATCTGCTTGCACTGTCTGGACCTGACGATTTACAGGAATATTTTCAAAATTATATTGTTTGCTCATGGTTCGGAATTCATTCTGAATCATTCGCTGATATTTTAAAAAACTGTCAAAAATATCATGAGACAATGCCAAATCCATTCCGGATTCCCAGTAATCTAGTCCGTGGTTTTTTTGCAGATTTCGTTCAATCAGTTTTCCTGCACTGATTTGAAAATAAAAAACGGCATCCGGAATCAAAGCAGGACTATAAAGATGATGTACCCATTCTCGATCTGCTCCTCGAACAATATCCCGGGCCATCAAAGTATAGATATAACGATCCGCCAATACCACATACCCTGCCCGCAAGGCAGGGATAATCTGATTGATTAATTGATCAAAAAAATCCGTTGCATAAAAAAGGCTTAATGTAGTATGCCCCAGGATATTTCCTCGTTTAGCTTCTTCTAATTCTTCTCGCATCAAGGAAGAACAACCCAATCCCATGTGACGAACCGCATATCCTTCTCCTTCCAGCCATTCACTCAGTAAACGGATTTGTGTCGATCTCCCGGATCCGTCAGCTCCTTCTAATACAAAAAGCTTCCCGGAATAATTTACGTTTCGAAATTCCGGCAGACAAATGGCTGTTTTCCAGGCATTCATGCTTCTTCTCCTTTCATTCCAAATCCTGTTAAATCTATTTTACTGCGTATAATGTCTCTTAATTCCCTCTGTTGAATATGAATAGGACGAGTCGCATCAATTTCTATAAAATGATATTTTCCTTTTATCCGTTCATATTCTTCCCGGATTCTCCCCTGAAAAATGCTGAAACTCTCTTCTATTTTTGAAGAAAGTTTTAAATCCATCCCCGCTTCATGGTGTTTTAATTGCACTCGCCCTGTCAGTATCCGCTGTAAAGAAACTTCCAAAGGCGCAGATAAATAAAAAGTAAGATCCGGTTTAAAAGCAAAACGGTATAAATCTGTTACCCACTGACGATCCACCCCTCTTACCGAATCTCGAACCAATGCCGTGTAGATATAACGATCCGCTAAAACAATGAACCCTCCTCTTAATAAAGGCAAAATCCGGCGTTCATAGCGGTCTGCAAAATCAGTTGCATGAATTAATGAAAAGGTAGTTGGTGTAAGTAGCTCCCATTTTTTGGCTTTACTTGTAGCACTCTTCACAAGCTGACTACTATTCCATTGGGTAAAATAGACACGACAACCGTTTTGTTCCAACCACTGACGAAGAAGATGAATTTGGGTCGATTTCCCTGCTCCATCTAACCCTTCTACTACAATTAATTTTCCTGGATATTTATTTTGCGCATTTGACACAATCCTATTATCTTAGCTCTTCTCGTGGAATTCGACAAGAAGATTGCGTTTCTTTAGTCGAAACTAACTACTGATTTAATTGTTCCACGTGGAACATCTGTTATGTTTGTTTATCCTGAAAGTTATGATGTGATTGTAGTCGGCTCAGGCCATGCAGGGATTGAGGCTGCTTTAGCGGCAACACGCCTGGGGTGTTCGGTACTAATGCTGACTCAAAATCTGGATACAATTGGGCAAATGTCCTGTAATCCTGCAATTGGAGGATTAGCCAAGGGTCATATGGTGCGAGAAATCGATGCTCTTGGTGGAGCTATGGGGATTAATACAGATGCGACCAGTATTCAATCCCGTGTTCTTAATGCCAATAAAGGTCCCAGTGTACGTGC
>CAKUMP010000237.1 GCA_934667795.1 uncultured Chthoniobacterales bacterium
TCATTGCGTTGTGGATTCGTAAGCGGCGCGACCGCAACACGCCCGGCTCGGCGACTGGTAAAAGAGGTCAGACGAGTGGCGCGCTCTGCATTCAGAGGAAGGGCGGTAAAAATCGGAATAAGCTCGCCATGTTCAAAGACCGGTTCCGTTTTGCTTCCTTTATTAAAGTAAACGTACGTCCAGCCCGTAGGATCCGCGAGAACGATATCCAGTAACCCATCATTATTGAAATCTACAACCGCAATGGATGGCGGTACCGGCGTTTCTCCAATCGAACCATCTTCTCGAACCAGGTTCACACTGATACGGTTCCCGGAAAGATACCCACTCGAATCTACCCCATCCCACAGGTTTTGCTGGGTTGAAAATCGTTCAAAGTTCCCATTAATGACGGAGGGACGAGGACGGGGGGTCGGGCGTGGCGTCTGCGCGTGCGCCAGTGTGCCTGCAAGCATCATGGCGACGGTTGCAAATGCAATTTTTGGTTTCATGGAGGTTGTAAAAATTTTATTCATGAATGTCCTTGTGATTCAAATCATGTTTTTGGGGTTATCACTATTTTTCGAGCAAAGCTAATTCTGAAGGATTTACTTTCCCGAAGCAACCAAAAAGTAAGGCAGTTGACAGTTGATAAGGGACAGTTGACAGTTTTCCTGCCATGGCAACCCAAGTGTTACCTATGTTCTGTGCCCTGTCCGCTGTCCACTGTGAACGTTAGTCGTTAAAACGTGGGACGTAATGTTCCAGGTACTCTGGTGCATCGTTCAGTCCTTTAAGTGGCCCGGGAAATGGACTGACATGCCCGTCCACATACAGGACGTTTGGGATTCCGCCATGCCGGTAGGCTGCGCGTGTCCAGTCCCGGATTTTCATGGTCTGGTCCCAGTAAAAAAGATGTGAACTGTAGGAATCTATCAGAAATATCAGTTTGTGCGTATTTTTAAGCGTGAAAATGGAAAACTGATGCTTGTCCGGATAAAGCCGGGCATTGAATTGTTTGTTGATGGCGTAGGTGTATTGATAGGGCTTGATGTCAGATTCAGGGACACCAGGACATACATAAGGAGATTTTTTCAACAGTTTCGGGTCGTTACTGATATCCCCAAACTTCGGTGTTACGTAATTCCCTAACGCTCCCCAGAACGTCACTCGCTTGCCAGATCCAGGCGGAACTTCCATTTCATCAATCGGCAACTGCCCGTTGTGGTCCATCGCAAAGGCATTTACCCCAACCCCCAATGCCCGTAAGTTCGCCAGACAGCCAGGAATCGACGCTTTTTCCTTTGTATTCCTTAAAACCGGTAGCACCAACGCCACTAATATCCCAATAATCGCTACCGTAATCAGTAACTCCGTCAGGGAGAACGCATTTCTATGAATCTTTTTCATACCTTGCTAAAAGCAGTTAGCAGTAAGATGCATGAGAAACGGGGAAATGTCAATCATTAGGAATTACTAATTACTAATGGTTGACAAATTGCTAAAAGCTGTTAGCATCATGGATGTGAAAGTGAAGAAAGCGACGATGAGAGATGTGGCAGAAGTTGCGGGGGTGAGTTACACGACGGTGAGTTTGGTATTAGGAGGGCGTGGGGAGGAATTGAGGATAGCGGATCGGACGATCAAACATGTGGAAGAGGTGGCGGCGCAATTGAAATACCGTCCGAATTATCTGGCGCGAGGATTGAGAGGGAAAGCGACGAAAGCGGTGGCGTTGTTATGGTCGTTATGTGGGCCGCATACGAGTGAAGCGATTACGCGTCAAATGACATTGGCAGCGGAGAAGCAGGGATATTTATTATATATATTGGACACCTTGGCGGACTCGCAATTGATGTTGAAGCAGTTGGAGGAGTTAAAAGACCGGAAAGTGGATGGGGTAGTGGTGCAGTTGCCGTGGAGAGGCCGAGGGGAGGATGAGAAAAAGGTATTGATGGAGAAAATGCTGGAATTTCCGGCATCGGTGGGGGTGTTGGGAGAGGGAGAAGGAGGAGCATGGCAGGGGGATGCGGTGGAGAAGAAAGTGGATGGGGCATTTCGGGACGCCGTGGAACATTTTGCGGAACAGGGAAGAGAAACGATCGGACTGGTTGGAAATATTGCTTCCAATATGTGGAAATACGAAGTTTTGACGAAACATTGGCAGGCGTTGGGACGAACGAACAGCGTACGAAAAATAGATATCGTGAAAGCAAATGCGTGGGGGCAACTGAACATTGAGAGCCTGGAGGCATTTTTATCCCAATACACGTTTAAGCCGGGCGAAGGTTTGTTTTGTACCGCCGATGAGATTGCCGCGGTATTGTTAAAATGTCTCAAGAAAAAGGGACTGCGAGTTTCGGAGGATGTCAGTGTGGTCGGTTTTAATGATTCGACCATGGGACAATACCTGGATCCTCCCCTGGCGAGTATCACGCGTGAAGATGAAGCGGTCATAGATGTGGCGATTCAGTATATATACTCACGCCTGGAAAACCCGGATTTACCTTCGCGACATACCAGTGTGAGTGGAAAATTTATTTTACGCGAATCAGCAGGCAGCAACACATGCGATGAAATGCAATTGAATCAAAAAAATCAAACGACCATAACCACAATTGGATAAAAACAATGAAAATAACGATGCTAAAACTTTTGGGTGCCAGTGTTTGCTTATTGCCCCTGGCAGGAATGGACGCCGCGGTCTTGTATGACAGCCAAGGATTTGAAACCCCGCCTTTTACGGTCGGAGAGGTGGGGACCGGCTCGGGTGGACAAAACGGATGGACGCGGGTGACTTCTACCAATCCACTGGATGTGCAGATCGTAGAATCCGGTGGGCTGGGGAACAGTCAGGCATTATTTCTTCGTTCCAATCCTACACAATCATCTCCAGTAGATCATCCTACACGAGGAACAATGATGCAGGCCCGAAAAACACAGACACTCACGGTGGATCATTTTGTGGATTTCTGGATATTGACACCACCGACAGCAGATATTTCTTCCAATCTAACGCTCCGTGCAAGAGGCAACGCGGGAACGATTCTGACAATTGGATTTAATAGTTCCAGTGGGTTAAGTGTCGTTCCAATAGGAACGACGTTTAACGCTTCGGGATATTCTTATACGCCGAATGCGTGGAATCGTTTGACGGTAGGGATTAATATGGAAGGCGCAAATGATACTTTTACTATTTACTTAAATGGAGAAGCAACGGCGTCCGGGACGAATGCTGCCTTTGGAACAAATTTTGCAAATATTACTTCCTGGGAATTTGAATGGCGTTCGACGACTACCCCTACGGGCGCCGGGGTTTATGTCGATAACTTCATGATTTACGATATGAACCCGATCCCGGAACCTGCGGGAGCCGCACTTCTGGGGCTGGGTGCAGGGATGTTGATGTTTTTCAGGAGGAGAAAATGAAAAATATCAGAAACGTCTGGAAAATGGTTTGTGTCGGAGCATTGATGTTTCCGATGTCCGGAATGGGACAGGAACTTGTGAATGTGAACGGGTTTGAGTCGCCTGATTTTATGACGGGCACGTTAGATGGCCAGAGCGGCTGGCAGGTCCTGGAATTGGGTGGGAGCAAGGATGATGTGGTGGTGACAGAGGAAGTAGATCTGGTGTACGCCGGGAATCAAGCGGTGCAATTGAAAAGTGTGGGAGAACGCGTGCTGGCGCGGTACAAACTGGATTTGACAGAAGCATTCTGGGTCGATTGCATGGTCCGCACGCCTGCCAAAGAAGAAATTAAAACTAATGCGGCTATTTTTCTGCGTGGTAGAGACGCACAGGGAGAAAGCAAGATTCTGGTGGCGTTAAGTTTCACGAGTTCTGGTAGCATTACTCCTTTTGTGGATCGGGACTCTGCACGATACCCTCTGGGACAATGGGTGCGTGTGACACTGCATGTCCGTCCTGCAGACGGAGTATGGTCGGTTTATCTGGATCAAAACCTGGCCGCAGAAAATTTACCCTTCCAGGTCCCCGGGACCGCCTCCAGATTCGAGTCCCTCGATTTCGATTGGGTCGGTCACAGCGACATCGAAGGAATCGGCGTCGGCCTGGACGACCTCGTCATCTCCACAGAACCACTCTGAACCACAGAATACACGGTTGAACTACAGAAGACCTGTTTAGGGGTCTGTCCCTAATGGGACGCTCGGAGGGTGTTTAGGGGTCTGTCCCTAATGGGACGCTCGGAGGGTGTTTAGGGGTCTGTCCCTAATGGGAC
>CAKUMP010000238.1 GCA_934667795.1 uncultured Chthoniobacterales bacterium
CTTGATCGCCATTACTTCGGTCGAACATGCTAAAAATACCCCATCGGATTTTGTCGCGCGCCATCCTTCGAAAAAGAACCTTTTTGAGCTGGCAGATGTCGTGATTGATAATCATGTTCCAACGGGAGATACCATTATCGCAGTGGATGGGGTTGAGCAAACAGTAGGGGCGGTCAGCACGATTCTGGTCTCTGCCTGCATCCAATGGCTGGTGGTCGAAACTGCTCGACAATGCGCCGCAGATAAAATCGAGGTGCCGGTATGGCAAAGCGCCAATACTGTCGGCGGAGATGAAAGAAATCAGACGTATATGAAAACTTACAGCTCCCGTATCAAAGCACTGTAAAGCAGTCACCGCATACCTAAATCATGAATTCGGTGCCGGAGGAGTCGGGGGCCATTTGGAGGACATCTTCGATGGAGCGATTGTCCAGCAGAGCGGTCATCTGGATGCGAACATCAATCATGAAAATGCGCAGGGGGCAGGTCATTTTATCGGGACAGGAGCATTCTTCCGTGGTATTGAGACCGGCGCAAGGGATGGGGGCGAGGGGGCCGTCCATAAGACGAATGACCTCTCCAACCGTGACAGAACTGGGCGTGCGTGCGAAAAAATAGCCTCCCTTTACACCCCGTTTGCTGGATAAAATCCCCGCATGACGTAAGGTAAGAAGGATTTGTTCCAGAAATTTCACCGGAATGGACTCCCGTCTGGATAGTTCCTGGATTTGATGGAGCTGATGGGGCGGGGTGCGCGCAATGGAAAGAAGCGCACGCAACGCATATTCAGCTTTTTTGGAAATACGCATACTCTAGTATTAATATAGGGATAATGGAGAATCAAGCCTGGTTCGGCGATAAAGTGGGTAAAGATTGATGGGATTGAATGAAATCAGGAATTGCGCAAACTCCCGGATGCTTCTAATCTGAGAGGATATGAAGATTGAGAGAGCATTAATTTCGGTATCGGATAAGACAGGATTGGTTCCTTTTGTAGAGGGGCTGGTAGCGATGGGGGTGGAAATTATTTCGACAGGCGGAACAGCCGCACTTTTAAAGCGATCGGGGATTAAAACGACAGAGATTTCTGAATATACCGGGTTTCCGGAGATGATGGATGGTCGGGTCAAGACATTGCATCCAAAAGTGCACGGGGGGCTTCTTTATTTGCGGGATGATGCCGCGCATGTGAAGGAAGCACGGGAGCATGATATCGCGCCGATAGATTTAGTGGTGGTAAATTTATATCCTTTTGAGGAAACGATTAAAAAGGAAGGGGTTACGTGTGAAGAGGCGATTGAGCAGATTGATATTGGCGGACCTTCCATGCTGCGGAGTGCGGCAAAAAACTACTGTTCTGTGACGGTTGTGACCGATCCCAAGGATTACGAGACTGTACTGGAATCGATGCGGGACAATGAGGGGCAAACAACCCTGAAATTAAGAGAACGCTTGGCGATACAGGTCTTCGTGCTTACTTCCCGCTATGATAGCGCGATCGCGGGGTATCTGGACCAGAAACAAACTTCTTCGAGTTCGTTGTCCTTATCCTTACCGCTGTCCATGGGGCTGCGCTATGGAGAAAATCCACACCAGGAAGCCGCGTTTTACGGGAATTTCAATGATCATTTTGAGAAACTGGCAGGGAAGGAATTGTCGTTTAATAATATTCTGGATATTACAGCGGCATCGGATTTGATTGATGAGTTTACGGAACCTACGGTTGCGATTCTCAAACATACGAACCCGTGCGGGGTGGGATCGGATGGGGATTTGAAAGAAGCATGGGAAAAAGCGTTTGCGACCGATAAGCAAGCACCATTTGGCGGAATTATTATTGTCAACCGCCCGTTGAACGTCGCTTTGGCGCGGGCAATCAGTGAAATTTTCAGTGAAGTGATTATTGCGCCGGATTTTGATGCGGATGCCCGGGCGATTTTGCAGAAGAAAAAGAATTTGCGCTTGATGAGAAAACTGAATTGCGAGCGTGCGGCACTGGAGCGGGACATTCGGAGTGTGCGCGGGGGGGTATTAGTTCAGGATAAGGACAGAAACCGACTGACAGATCTGGAAAATAAAGTGGTGACGAAGCGTCCGCCGACCAAAGATGAGATTGCGGCGATGCTTTTTGGATGGAAAGTCGTTAAGCATGTGAAATCGAATGCGATTATTTATTGTGGGAAGGACCGGACGCTGGGAGTGGGCGCGGGGCAGATGTCGCGTGTGGATGCATCGAGAATTGCGATCTGGAAAGCGGAAGAAGCCGGGTTGTCGTTAAAAGGAAGTGTGGTGGCTTCAGATGCATTTTTCCCGTTTGCGGATGGTTTGATTGCAGCTGCAGAAGCAGGTGCGACAGCGGCGGTGCAACCCGGTGGTTCTATTCGGGATGAAGAAGTCATTAAAGCCGCGGATGAGCGGGAAGTCGCGATGGTCTTTACCGGAGTTCGCCATTTTAAACATTAAGAAATTATGGGTTCGCAAATTTATCTGGGAGTGAATGTGGACCATGTTGCAACCGTGCGGCAGGCACGCTATGCCAGGATGCCGCATGCCGTGACAGCGGAGCCATCATTAGAAGAGGCTATCCGGGTGTGTGAGGCCGCAGGCGCGCATGGAATTACCATGCACCTGCGGGGAGATCGCAGGCATGTGCAGGATGCAGATATCCGGATGGCCCGATCGATTATTACCACAAAATTAAATTTTGAGCTGGGGAATCACCCGGATATTGTGGCATTGGCACACGAGGTGAAGCCGGAAGAAGTTTGTCTGGTTCCGGAAGTTCGGGAAGAAATCACGACTGAAGGGGGACTGGATGTGGTGAGCCAGCAAGAAACATTGCGTCCGGTAGTAGAGCGGTTTCTGGATGCCGGGATTGCAGTCAGCTTGTTTGTCGATCCGGAATTGGCACAGATTGAAGCAGCGAAAATGTTGGATGCACCTATCGTGGAGTTACATACCGGAGCATTTGCAAATGCGGCTTCCGAGGAACAAAAAGAAAAGGAATTGCGCAGATTGATTGAAGCATCCGAGCTGGCGCATTCTCTGGGGATTCAGGTGAATGCGGGCCATGGAATCAATTATGAAAATATCTATGATGTGTTGCGCATTCCCCATTTAGCCGAATTAAACATTGGACATTCGATTGTTTCGCGTGCGGTTTTCACGGGGCTTGGACAAGCGGTAAGGGATATGAATCGATGCCTTCAGGGAGAGCGAATTTAAAAATATGGATTTAAAACAATTGCCTGCATGGTTTGTATTCCCCCGCTCTTTTTCCAGGACAAAGCAGGGAAATGTTTTGTTAAGATTTACGCTTGGATTAGCCGCGGGGCTGGTTTTGTTTGGAAGTGAAATATGTGCGCAGGAGGTAAAATTTCCGGAAAGCTTTGAGCGGGAGGAGGAAGTTTTTCCCGCATGGAAAGTATCGGATGGGGGCGTTACGGAAATTGTAAATGAGCGATTCAAATCGGGTCGCCATTCCTTGCGCTGGGCCTGGACACGAGAGAATGCGAGTTTAACATTTCGTCATGCAGACGCATTTCTTGCAGGAGAAATTGAAGAAAGCCGCGAACAGGGACGGACATTGGCATTTTATTTGTATCAGGAACGTCCTTCAGACGGGTTGATCCGTTTTGAGTTGTTAAATGGAGAAGAAACGGTCGGACATTTTTGGGTTTCAGCAAATTTCTGGGGCTGGCGCGTTGTGGGAACACGGTTTTCCTGGACGGGATGGAATGTGGGACAAAATGTGGATGGGTTTCGGATGCATTCTCCGGAGGGGGTGCAGAGTGGCAGGCTGTATATCGATTATTTTCAACCCGCATTTGCTTCAGCGGGTCCGCCACCGAACTCGATCCAGCCCTGGGCGCAGTTTCCGGAACGGATTGGAGATGAAGAAGAGCTGTTGCTGTCGCTTCGGGATTTAGCGGTCAATCGGCCATGGATTCCGGAATTAAAACCCGAGGATGCGCTGAAGAGCGAAGAAACAGAATTGATGAAGGCACTGGTAGCCGAGGTTCATCCGGTGCGGGAAAAGCAACCAAAAGTTGAAACAACACGGGGAGATGAGTTGCTGTCACAGGTAAGGGAGAAGATGACAGCGGTAGGAGTTGGACGAAAAAACGGAATTGTTTATGGAAAACCTGTTGGGCCTGTGTGGTTCTTTCCGGTGCCCGATCAGATCGATTTTTTGAAAGATTATGT
>CAKUMP010000239.1 GCA_934667795.1 uncultured Chthoniobacterales bacterium
GACATGGGCGGACGCGCTGAAGATTGAACAGTTGGTCAAGGAATCGGGTATCCGGATTTGTGTGGGGCATAATCGTCGCTGCTCGCCGGCAATGGCAGAGGGACGGAGGTTATTCCGTCAGCACATGGAAAGCGGACATGTTGCAGCATGGCGGTATGATCGCGAGGGCGCGAATAAAATGGACTTTGGGGATCGAGATGGCAAAGCGGCAATCAGTATTCGCATTAATGACGACTGGTGGAGCTGGAAAAATGTGCACTTGCATGGCGATGCAATGGAATATGGATTGTTGTTAGGCGAATTTACCCATTGGGCGGACTTATCGCGCTGGTGGATGGATGCGGAAGCGGAAGAAGTCACGGCAATTTTAAGTGGGCCTTTGTTAAGTCAGGTTACGATTAAATTCAAGACGGGAGAACTGGCCAGTGTGTTTTCTTCCGGCAATGGCAGCTTTGGGTATCCTAAAGAATTACTGGAAGCGATGGGCAACGGGGGAGTTGTGGTAGTGGATCACATGTTGGAAGTGCGCAGCGCAGGAATTGAGGGGGCAGACATTGTGAAAAAATTTCCGATGTTGTATGACCGTCATCAGGGAGTTGGCACGCAGGGTGGGGTTCAGGGGTGGCTGGAAAAGAAACGACAAGCGTGTGAAGAAGCAGCAGCTTCCGGAAATGCGATGGATCAGTTTACTGCAGAACCCGATAAAGGGCATTTGCGCATGCTGGGAGAATTTGTAAAAGAAATACGCGGCGAACGCGAGCCCGTAAGCCCGGTGAAGGATGCCGTTCAGGCGGTCAAAATCTGTTTTGCTGCCATCAAGTCCTTCAAAGAAGGACGGACCGTGAAGATTGATGAGATCCAGTAATTTCAGACGTTAGAGGTTTAATTGAATTGCTCTAACACTGCAGGACACTGCTGTCCAAAATAGAGTGATGCAATTTAATGGTAAATCACTGCGGCAGCGTGGTGTGGTTTTCAAAAAATTTCAGGGCAGCAGCAGAGACGATTTCGTGTCCGCCCTGGAAGATGATGATTTCTTTTTTGTTGGCAGAGTGAAAGTAAAGGACAGGTTTTTTTGCGAATTCAGGAAGTGGTGAGATAGGGGAATAGGTTGCAGGGATCTGGCGTTTTTCGGTCATGAGACGGATGTCCTCAGCCGGGATGTGGTCTTTGGGATGGACGAGTGCATTGAATGCGTGGAAGGAATGGGAGATGGGAACGCTGCCGGTGTGACCATCATGGATTCCTGCGCCGATCTGGATAGGGATGGTGATTTCTGGGTTGAGGTACGGGAGTGCCGAACGTTTGATTGCATCTTTTTCTTCCGGAGTGCCGGGAAGGGGGGGGGCGCCGAGTGAAGCTTCAATATTTTTGGAATAATTGTTACGGATAGATTGAGCATGCCAGGCAACAAGATCAGAAATAGGGACCCAGGAAGAGACCGCAGTGAAGTAAGAAGTTAAACGACCTGCCGCTAAAAGAGATGCATACCCACCGCCCGAAGCCCCCACCAGATACACGCGTGAGCGGTCCACGTTAGCATGGGTAAACATATATTCCAGCGCATCTTTGAGATCCGAGACAACGGCTTCAGACCCCATCGCGAGAGGGGTCCAGTTGGGTCCACGGAAATCCGGCTGGATGTAAGACCAGTTATGGGCGATACAATATTTCGCAAAGGTGCGTCCTGATGGCTCTTTGTAAGAACTGGACCACTGATGCAAAAATACAATCAACGGAGCAGGCGTTTCACCCGTAGAAAAACGTGCCAGTGCATCTTGTTTCGTATCGTCAAAGGACGATGGAATATTAATTTTCTGAACTTCCGATGGCCATTCCACCTCTTTCCTGGAGCCGTCAGGCGCAAGCTCACTGCCATCAGAAGATGTGGTCCAACAAGCCGCAAAAAGCCCAGACAATATCCGTAATGGAAAACGGGAGAAAATTTGATCAAAAATCATAGGGTATAATAAAACAAAATCCACCTATGTATTTCAATCACAGAATTCATTTAGGAGTGCGGTGACACGTCGGCGTTCCCAGGAAATTATTCCTGGAAGACGGTATAAGGGTTGATATTGACTTTTTCCCAGAGGGGCGAGAGATCTACGACGGTGGATTCGTCTGCAGCCTGGTCGATACCGAAGACAGCAATGGAAGAGCAGAGGCCTTCACGGACGGATGCAAGTGGTTTTTCTTGGTGCAGGAGAGTACGCAAAAGTGCCTGGCTCATAATGTTGTCCCCACCGCCATGTCCGTCTGAGACATTGGTATCGATGGTTTCAATTTTCTCGTCCCATCCGATATTTGCAACTTCGATTTTTCCGGTCACCAGATCTGCACGCAAGGCGCCATGGGTTCCGACAAAATAAATTCTGCGTTCGCAGATAGCGGCCTGGCAATTGGTGTGGAACGTTGCGCGTACGCCATTGGCGTATTGAAGGATGGCAACCTGATTATCGAAAATGTCCGCTTTTTCGTCAAATGGATCTACGCGTTGTGGGTCAGGCCATGCTTCATAAGCAACCAGTCCATCCTTGTTTTGTCCAAGCTCATCGCGCCGATACGCATTTTCTGGTGTGAAAAAATCCTTGCCGCCAAAACTGGCTGCGCGGACGGGAACAGAGCCGAGGAGCCAGTTAATCAGATCGATATCATGACAGCATTTTTCGAGTAAATGGGTGCCGGCATTTTCGCGGAGGCGTCGCCAGTTCCCAAAAATATACCCACCATGATTGAAGCTGAGGGTTTCGTTAAATTCCATGGAAATAATTTTTCCGATGCGCCCGGATTCCAGAATTTCTTTTAACTTTGCATAATGCGCGGAATAGCGCAGGACCAGTCCGAGTGAGAATGTACGTCCGAATTTTTCTGAAGCATCGCGGATAGCAAGGCATTCTTCGAAAGTGGTGGCCATGGGTTTTTCGCAGAAAATATCTTTCCCTGCATTCATCGCACGCACGACCTGACGAGAGTGGTGAGAGTTCCAGGAGCCGATAAAAATCCAGTCAACTTCGGGATTGTCGATCACGGCGTCTTCTGTAGATGCCGTTGCAAAATCATAGCCGGTAATTTCGCGTAAAGAATTCAGCGATTCTGGAAAGGGATCAAAAGCGGAAATAATCCGGATCTGGTTTTCAGTATCTGTTTCTAAAAGGCGTTTCAAAATTCCCCGCATACGACCCCCACAGCCTAAAACTCCAAGACGAACAATTTTTGATGTGTTTTCACTCATGCTTATAAGATGTACACCATTTTTATGGATAAAAAATAGCGGAAGTGATTAAATTTTTAACAATATCGATGAAATGCTCTCAACACCTTTCACTTTTGGAAACGCTGCAAGAACTTTCAGCGGATATCAAAGCTCCCACGACTTACCTCGAAGGCAGGACCCCGAAGGGGGAAATATTTTTACCTAAAAGCATTCTTTGTTTTTCACGTACACAATCCGGAATGTTATTGGGAAGCCATTCGCTGCATCATCATCATCGATTTGTATTGATTATTTCTTTATCGGGCTCCGGGTATATTTGTGCGGATGATGAATCGTTTTTTATCTCGGAATCGCAGGCGGTCTTGATTTTCCCTTATCAGTTTCATGCCTACATGGGGATTCGAACCGATGCGATTAACTGGCTGTTTATTACATTCAGTATGGAAAATGCGATCATGCTGACGGCGTTAAGAAATTCGCCTTCGCGAATATTGACTGCATTTGATCTGGAATTATTGCGTTTATTTTTACAAACCTGGCAAGGAGAAAAGGCGGAAGGTACCGGGTGTCTGCAAATGTATCTTGCCACCTTGCTCGCGCGTTTACCCGGGCTTGGAAAGAACCGTCCGCATTCGATTAAACAAACTTTATCACAGGGGGGAGACTGGGATTTATTGTTGCGCATCAATGCTTTAGTGGCGGATGCATTGCAGAAAGGGAAGGGCATGCAGATTAAAGAAATCGCGAAAAAACTGGGGCAGTCGGAAAGCCATTTGCGTATGCGGTTTCGGCAGATGACCGGCACCAGTCTGGGACATCATTTGCGGGATTTGCGGTTGCGGCGTGCGAGTGAATTATTGCGTGACCATCGTCTTTCGGTTTCTGAAGTCGGGGAACAGAGCGGGTTTGATTCGGTGTATTCGTTTAGCCGTGCTTTTAAAAATTTCTGGAAGATATCTCCGATGGAATACAGGAAGTGGTTTTTGT
>CAKUMP010000240.1 GCA_934667795.1 uncultured Chthoniobacterales bacterium
ATCCACATCTGAAGACACTCCCGACTCTCAGCCCTCTACCTCACTCAGTAAAAAAGCACTGGAAGCTGCAGCACTCGGCAATGAAGCATTCACCCAACAGGATTTTCAGTCCGCTGCCATCCATTTCCGTACGATGCTTGCATTGGCTCCAGATCATCCCATGGCACAGGTAAATTTAGCCACGGCTGAATTTCGCTTGGGAAATTTTGACGAAGCAGAAAAATTGTTACGCCAGGCACTCCATAACACTCCCGAAGATATTCAGGTCTGGATCACGCTTGGGGTTGTAACCCTCCAGGCGGGGAAACCTGATTCTGCTCTCCCGGCACTCGCGCGTGCAGTCGAACTTTCTCCCGACAATGCACGTGCACATCATTATTTAGGTACCGCTCTCAGCGAAAAAAACTGGCTGATGGGCGCAGAAGCAGAATTTCGACGCGCCATCGAGCTCGACGCCAACTACGCGGAAGCGCATTTTAATTTGACATTGGTCTATTTAAAACGAACTCCTCCAGCGATTGAATTAGCCCGTCGCCATTATCAAAAAGCGCTCGATTTAGGTGCGCGTCCCGATTCATTGGTAGAAGAAAAAATTAACCCGAACGCTGTTCCTTCCAGTGCGCAATAATATGAACAGATCGCGTTTCTATATTTCTTCTGTTTTCACCTTTCTGCTCGTATTTTTTTCCGCAACTCTGGATGCCGCCCCCGGAAAGGTGCCACTTTCCATCCCCCCACCTCCCCCCTGCCTGATTCCTGACCTCACAGAAAAACCTGCACAGCTCTCTCATCCACCTACCCATTTTCCCGGTGCTCCTAAAATAGCAGCCGAATCTGCTATCCTCATCGAAGCAAACAGTGGATTTGTCCTTTTTGAAAAAAATGCGGACACACGCCGTGTCCCGGCCAGTACACAAAAACTCCTCACTGCGTTATTAGTCGCCGAACGCGGCAATCTGGATACTCCCGTCACCATCCACCCCGAAGATACAAAAGTGGTCCCCGTGAAACTCTATGTCAAACCCGGAGAAACCTACACCCGCCGCGAATTACTCAAAGTACTTCTGGTCCGCAGTGCTAACGATATTGCCATGACCCTCGGCCGCGACCACTCCGGTTCCATCGAAGCATTTGCGGCTGCCATGACACAAAAAGCACACCAGCTCGGTGCCACAAACTCCCAATTCATTAACCCTCAT
The DNA here is from genome assembly GCA_934667795.1 of uncultured Chthoniobacterales bacterium. Lineage (GTDB taxonomy): Bacteria > Verrucomicrobiota > Verrucomicrobiia > Chthoniobacterales > CAKUMP01 > CAKUMP01. Next base: position 1,200 of record CAKUMP010000240.1, read on the forward strand.
GGTCTGACCGATCCCCATCAATTTTCCACCGCACGCGATATGGCAAAAATTGCACGCGCCGCATACCAAAATCCCGAAATACGGAAAATGATCGCCACAAAGGAATTCTTTTTCACGTTCAATAGCGGACGCAAAATTCAAATCCGAAATACCAATCGCGTTCTACGCAACTGGGATTATTGTAATGGAATGAAAACCGGTTATACCGATGCCGCAGGCTATTGCCTGATTTCCAGCGGCAAATACCAGGATACAGAAGTCATTTCTGTTGTGCTTAAAAGCTCCCGATCTTCTGTCTGGAGAGATTCTCAAAACCTCCTGAGCTGGGGGTTAGGACTGACTAAATAAGTTCATGAGTACCCAGCATGATCCACAGGCTTCCTGGTTAGCTTCTCTTCATGAGCTTTCAGACAAAGAGCTCTACCGTTCTCTTCGAAAAATCAACTCCCCACAACTCCCTGAAATACAAATAGAGGATCAAAACTTTATTAATTTTGCCTCAAATGATTATCTTGGACTCAGTTCTCATCCGGAATTAAAAGCAGCAGCGATAGAAGGTATTCAAAAATGGGGCGTTGGCTCAGGCTCCTCCCGTCTTGTTTCCGGCAGTCTGGCCCCTCATCATCAACTGGAAGAAGCTATCTCTACGATCAAAAAAACAGAAGCCTCTTTAACATTTACCTCCGGATTTACCGCAGCGATCGGAACGATTACCGCCCTCGCCACTCCTTCCGATGTCATTATCCTGGATAAACTCTGCCATGCATCTCTCATTGATGGCGCCCGTCTCGCAAAATCAATTTTGAGAATTTTCCCTCATAATCACCTCCCTAAATTGGAAGAACATCTCAAATGGGCACGCAAAAACCACCCCCATGCTAAAATTTTTATCCTTACAGTTTTCAGCATGGATGGAGACGTCTCACCTTTGCGAGAAATCGTTCATCTCAAAAATGAATATGGAGCCATTCTGATGGTGGATGAAGCCCATTCCTTTGGACTTTTTGGTCCATCAGGTGCAGGATTGCTGGAAGAATACGGATTGAGCCAACAGGTAGAAATCCAGATGTCCACATTTAGTAAAGCTGCGGGTTGCTCTGGCGGAGCCATTTCAGGTTCTCGTGCATTAATTGATTTATTAACGAACAAGGCACGCAGTTTTATTTACACGACCGCTCCTCCGCCTGCCAATGCCTGTGTTTTATTAAAATCTCTGGAGCTCATACGATCCCACACCGGCACCCAGCTTAGACAAAAATTAAGAAAAAACATCCAACTCATTTCCCCGAAACATCTTACACCAATCATCCCATGGATTATCGGCCCAGAAACAGATGCTCTCGCAGCTTCTCAGGAACTTCTTCAAGAAGGATTATTCGTCCCTGCCATTCGTTATCCCACTGTACCGAAAAATGCGGCACGCCTTCGTATCTCATTAACCGCCTCCCATTCCACAGAAGCGGTTCAAAAATTGTCTAAAATCCTTCAGAAAGTGAAAAAATAGGCATTTTTTCAATTTCTCTCGTCTTTTGGAATCAATCGTGCTACTATACATAGAATATGTCACCGGAGAATTTCTTCAGCTTTTGTACAAGCCTGAAGCCGATCGAGCTTAAAGCTCTCGGTGAGCTCTCCCATGTGGAGCACCTTCCTGAAGGAGCGATCATCTACAGCAAAGGAGATCCCAGTGACGCTCTGTATATTATCAGTCGCGGTGTGGTAGAAGTCCTTTATGATGAAGCACAAACGCATCCGGCAGATAATATCTCCGCTTATTTATCCCGTGGCGATATGTTTGGAACGGTTGGAGTCATGACCGACTCTCCCCGTGCAAATGCGATCCGTGCTTGTGAACCGGTCAGTATGCAATGCTTCCAAAAGCAGGATCTTCCAGAAATTCTCCGTCGCGTCCCTGCCTTTTATCAATATATTGCAGTCCAGTTGGCTTACCAACTCATGCAAATTAATGAAGCCACCTTCATTCAGAGTAATTGCATCGAATTAAGTGGAAGTCTGGCCAATTTCGATCTTGTGACGGTATTTCAGACCATTCTTCAATCGTCTCAGAGTGGAGAATTAATTGTCTGTGCCAGTAATGGCGATCCTATTGCCAAATTTTATTTTGGAAACGGCCAGCCTCTTTACGGGCAATTTGGACATCTTTTGGGACAGGAAGCCCTCTGGCAGCTTTTCCTCCGCGATCTTCCCGGAACTTTTAGCTTCCAGATCCTGGAAAACCCCACAGATACAACAGGCCCTCTGCCTGCCGAGAGAGGCTCCAATGACCTGCTTATCAATGCTTTGCGCCTCCGAGACGAATTCACACTTTTAAAAGAAATTTTGCCCGGCGACAATTGCACCTTTATCCGTGTCAAAAACGAACTGGAATGGAATGGAAATCCGGAATTAACGGATGTTGTCACTGCAATCTGGAATTTATGCTGCAAATGCCAGCCTCGAACAGATACGCTTTTTGAAGCCCTGCATTTCTCTGAACTAACCCTCTATCGTGGAATCCAGGAGTTAATTCAGTCCGGACATATCGTCGCCAGTGAAGTAGTCAATACCCCCGATACGACGTCTCCCGTACAAGGCCCCACTCATCCACGAACCATTCCAAATACAAAGCGTATCAAGTTCCGTACCCCCATGCCGGTGTAGGTTGTTTTTAAAATTGTTTCTAAATCTGTCTCCGAAATTCCTGTCATCCGCATCTAACTCGCTTTGTCATGTTTACGGATTTATCATTTCTTTCCAAAATCCAGCTTAACACTAACTGTTCCCCACTTTTCCCGGTCCTGCATCCCCTCACGGAGACTCTCACTTTGATTCTTTGCGAACTCCCTCCTCATTCTCCGTCGCCCGATCATTACTGCGATTTGTTGCCAAATGAAGAAATAAACCAGGCAATGCGGATTAAAAACGCGTCCAGGCAAAAGCAATTTCTTTCAGGGCGTTCTATTTTGCGTTTATGTTTATCACAGCTTATCGGCACTCCTCCTCA
>CAKUMP010000241.1 GCA_934667795.1 uncultured Chthoniobacterales bacterium
TGCGTCCATTGAGTCTGGAATTTTTCTGTCTTCACTCAGAGTTGTTCAATTGCTGCACTGGCGGTATCGGGTTCGATTCCCGGACGATAGCGCTGCCATTGTCGGCTTCGGGTATTGCGGACTTCTTGCAGGTATTGTACTTCCTGACGAATGGCCCGGGCGCGGGAATTTGCGACATCCGGAGCAATTCTGGGGTCGATGATGTCTGCCAGGTTCGCGCGCAGTTTCCAGTTGGCGATCTGCAGACGGGTTTTCATGAGAAATTCTTCTACGATATCAAATTCGAGGCATGGTGGGCTGGCTTCAAGACGGTTCAGATAGTTTTCCAGAACATAAGCGACACTTTGAGCGGTGTTCAGAAAATGTTTTTCATGAAAATTGAGGGAACCGCGGTGAAGAATATGCGGGAAGGAAGTTGTTTCCCAGACACTTCCCAGCAGCATTTGACGAAGGCTGATTTTTTCAAGCTCGCCGGCATTCGGGAAAAGTTTTTCGAACATCACCTGCAGCGCTTGTTCCGGAGTCGCATCCGGCTGTGACCACAGGTGCCCGATGAGCGCCGCGGGCGGCAAGATGCCGGGAAGAAACACATCATCCATTTCCCAGTTGGTCAGTAATCCTCCCGCAACGCCTTTTCCTTCTGCCGCCTGGGTCAGCGCTATCCCACTGTTGATTTCTTTCCCCCATGGGCAAATCAGGGTGTCGAACCCGAGTTCGGACTGTTCGGTCAGCATGTCGCGTCGCCGCAGGTTATTGAAATGCCCCTGGATGCCGTCGCGCGTGATTTGATCCGCAGTGTAATGCCAGGAACAGAGCGTTATGTCCCTTGGAAGCTTACTTAAGGCTTCTTTGGAAAATGTTTCAAAAAGATCCGGCCATAACCATATTTTTTTGCCAAATGGCTTCAAAAACTGATAAACTTTAAAAATATGCGCGAGATAAATGTCTTCACGTTTCTCTCCCTTTCGGATGCGTTCCTGACAGACCGGACACGCGCCCAGTGCCCAGGCTTCATCGCCGCCGATATGAAAATTCCGGGACGGAAATAAATTTGCCATATCCGTTAAATACGCTTCCAGAAACGGGTGGGTTTCCGGATGGGACGGGCAGAGCATGTGCTTATACCAGAAATTTGTTTCAGCTAAGTGGCTGAGTTCCGGGCAATCCAGAAAATGTTCGGCATGCCCGAGGGTGGCGAGGCCGGGGACGATTTCTATCTCAACCTCCTCGGCAATTTTTAAAATCGTCTGGATTTCTTCGATCGTATAGGAATCCTGTGTTTTTCGGTAAGGGAAGGAGGGCGTCTGGATAATGCCTTCCAGATAAAGAAAAACGACATTATACCCCCAGTCTTTGGCAAAACGGATGAAAAATTCAATTGTTTGCAGCGTTTCTTTTTGACGTGCAAGATCCAGTTGCAGGGCACGAATGCCCCAGGTGGTTTTTGAAGACATGCGTTTAAGAGAGGATAGTTATCAGGTTCAGGCAAGCGAAGAATGGATTTCGCGAAGCGCAATCGGGAGTTCGTCGCGATGAATGCCAATCAGGGTGCGATAAAGTGATTTTGCATCCGCAGAATACGTTTTGATCGGATAAGCTAACAGTGCGTGTGCAAACAAGCGTGGATCTTCGGCAAAACAGGCGTCTCCAAGCAGGGTTTGATGAACGGCCAGACTGTGAATCAGCCCTTCTGCAACAGGTGGGATCACGAAACGTCCGGTGGGCGTGGTCTTGTCTTTATACAGGCGTTGTGAATATTCCACCGCGAGATCATCCGCAAACCCGGCGATTGCGCCTTCATTCAGACGGCTGGCAACGATTTCAACCGGCGCCATTCCGGAAATTCCTTTTAGAAGACGTGAAAAGATATTGTCCTTGTATTTGGAAAAACTGGAAAGCGGCCCCTGATTATGCCAGAACGCATCGTCTAACTCCTGATTTACATGGTGCTCAAATTTTTCGTTTTGTTCCTGGCGTTTGAGATGCTGTTTCTCGACCAGTGCGACAATTTCTTTGTCGGACGGGATGTTGTCTGCAGAGCGCAGGACTTCTTCTTCATAAAAAAGATGGGCCATGCCATCCAGCTCAGTGGAAAAAATGAGAATCCCGAGGTCGCGATAAATCTGAACCAGTTTTTGCAGCCCGCGAATGGTGATTTGTGGGATCGGTGGATCAAAAGCAGGAACTTCCCAGCCGTTTTCCAAAAGCTGATCCAGTTCAGTAAAAAGATCTCGCCCGTTGCGGGTTCCATCCAGAATCAGACTGAGATGATTGACTCCCGCTGCGCGGATTTCAAAGTCGGAGCTCCATTCATTTTTTCCAAAAATGCGTGCCAGATCCCATTGATAATTGGTGAATCCTGCGCAAACGCCGAGGGTCTTGATTTTGGTGTGGCGGTTGAGCATGCCGCTGAGAACCCCGGCCGGATTCACGAAGTCGAGCAGCCAGGCGTCCGGGCATAAGCGTTCCATTTCAGCCACAATTTTTTTCAGAATCGGTGCCCCCTTGGCGGCGAGAAATGCGCCACTGGGCGAAACGTTGTCCGACCCCCAGAAGCCATGCCGCAGGGACTCCGCATTGGCGCGCTCATAACTCAGAAGGCTACCGGCCATCAGAATGACGCTTACAGCGTCCGCACCATCCAAAGCTTTCGGAAGGGAGTCACCCCAGCGGATAGTCACAGGATTCTTACGATATTCAGGCGTTTTTTGCAGGATTTTCCCCATGGCTTCCGCACGCGGAACGTTGAGGTCATGCAAGAAAATTTCTCCTCGATTGAGGATTTCCGGGTGCTCCAGGGTGGCGCGCAACGTGGGTAAAAGGCGATGCGCTCCCCCACCGATGAATGTGGCTTTCATAAAATGATGGCTGTATATTAGAAAAGTTTCAGACTTTAGCTTTCAACTTAAAAACAAAAACCTGCAACCCTAAACTTCGTTTATTTTTTAAAGGGACTCTGCGAATTCCAGGATGTCTTCGAAGGCCTCGCGCTGCTGCCAGCGTTCCAGCGAATAAAAAAAGCCGTGTTCTGTGCTGGGATAGATTTTGGTTGTCATGCTATTCCCACAGGCTTCGGAACGTTGTTTGAATTCCTCAACCAGGAAATACGGATACATGTGCTCGTTTTCTGCATGAAGGGCAAAAACGGCAGGCTGTCCGGACCGGATGTAATGCATCGGTGAGGCTTTGCGAAATTCCATTTCATTTCCTTCATACGGTTTTCCCACGATCCCTTGCATGTTCGCCCAGCTTTTTGGAAAAATATCCTCCCAGGGCTCAAAGCTAAACGGGGTGGCTTGTACCGCAACACCCACAATTTTCGGCGAAAATCGCAGAGGCTTTTCCGGTTTCCCGTACTCTTCAGGCGTGGCAAATGCCGTGAGCATGGTCAGATGTGCCCCGGCAGAAGCCCCATGAATCACAATGCGCTGAGGACGATTCTTCCGCACCAGATGTTCTGTGAACAAATCCAGCCCTTCCCGGATGTCCGCAACCTGATCCGGACAATAGACCCCCTGCAACCGATAGTCCGTGCTCGCACAATCAAATCCACGACGGGCATACTCACGCATGATGCTGTGGAAATTGGTTCGACTTCCACCACGCCACCCACCCCCATGTACAAAAAAAAGTGCAATGTCTCGAGCGGGTGCATCCGCATCCGCCTCGAATAAATCAAGGACTCGTCCAGCCTGTGGCTGATCGTCAAAATAAATGGAATGAAAGGTAAACATAAGCGGGGTGGATAATAAAAAGATTAAAATTTATTGATTGGGATCGCTGCCAACGCTACAGACTTTTTCAATGGATTGCTAGGTGATCTTCAAGATTTTTCGGAAAACTCCTGTGATGAGAATGCTTCTGGGGCGGGAGGGCAGACCAAACTGCGCACGCTCCACGCGGCTTGTTACGAAGGACACTGCGGCTTCCGCTTCTTCATTCAACGAACGGATAATGCCGATGTCGGATGTTTGCGGGTAGCAATCGAGGTTGACCAGCGGGATATTGTTTCCAAGCCAGCCCGCCAGTTGTTTTCTGTATGAAGACGTGGAGACGAGGAGGACATCCGGACGGATCGACGCCAGTTTCCGCATTAACTCCGGTCGGGTAAAAGGCGAGAGGACGAGCGGGGAGAGAATACGTCTGGGATGGAGGCGGCGCTCGGCAAGATAACTGCCGATCGAGAG
>CAKUMP010000242.1 GCA_934667795.1 uncultured Chthoniobacterales bacterium
GTCATTAATAGGGTGGGTGATTCTCCATTGGTTTTCTATTTTTTCGAATCGGATGCGGAAATTGCGACTGGTTTCGATTGTGATGGCGTTGATGGCATCTCCGTTGAAACGTGTCACAAAATGGGCGCGCTGGCTGGTCGCAAGCGTTCCGGATTCCGGGTTGTGAAAACGGAAAAGATAGATGAAAATAGCACTCGCGAGAATGAGTAGAAAAATAGTGTTGCGGGATTTCATACAAAAAAACAGGGGGTGGAGGGAATGCAATTATTTACGGCGTCGTACCCAGACCAGCAGCCCCCAAAGGGCAAAAATGGCCGGGATTCCACCAATGACAGCGTAACCGATCCGCTGCACATCCCGTTCCGGAAGTGTAAGGATAAACATGGATTTTTCTTTCGGGGTAATACCAATGAGTTTTTCCCGATCGGTCAACCAGTTGATCGCATTAAGCGCAAAATCAAGATTCGGCTGATTGAGGCTGGCATCCAGTAAAAATTCGGAAGCTCCCACAACCACCATTCGCGAAGAATTCACATGGACACGATCATCTTCCAGTCCTCCTTTTTCCAGAGAAACTGCCACAATGACAGGCGAGGGAGTATCCCGATTGGGTTCAAAAATGACTTCTTCCCGATTGTATTCAAACTCCCCCCAGAATTCATCGCCGGCCTGAATCAGAGGAATGAGCTGGATTTTCTTTTTATCCAGAGTCTCAGGAAGAATCTCCAGGGATTGTGTCGCTCCGGTAAATAAAGATGTCACATTCTGCAGGTTTTTGGTAACGGGAGAACCGGGAAGGAAGCCAATCGTGACATCCAGAATAATCGCCGTCAGGTTGTCCATACCGACCGTGGTAAGCACACGGTCATTGCGTGGCTGGATGCCGGTCTGGTTCAGAAAATTGGCGAGACGCGGGGTTGCTGCGGTTGGATTTAAAAGCAGGAGCAGCCGCCCTTTGTTTTCCCAATAGGTCGTTAATTTTTCTATCTCCTGATCGCTGAGGTCATACGCCGGAGAGACCAATATGAGCAAATCCGCATCTTCAGGTACCTGATCATGCTGGCTCAGATCCAGCGCATTTACTTCAAAAAACTGCCGCTCAATAAATTGTTTCGTCATGGAAATCGGAGAGTTTTCTCCCACTTCCGGTTCCCCATGACCCGAGAGGAAGTAAATTTGATTTTTCTTCTCCTGAGAAATTTCCAGAATCGCACTGGTGATTGCGGATTCCGCTTTAAAGGATCGTACAACGGGTGGTTCTCCAAAATCCACTCCGGACTCATCGATGTCGGCCATATCACTTGCCGAAACAAATTTGAAACGGCCCTGGTTTTCGACAATCACAATATTTTCTTCTGCACCGAATTTATATTGTGCCTGCAGCTCACGTGCTCGGCTGAAATTTTTATATTGATCAATAAATTCGATGTTTACCTTTTTGGATGCTGCGTACTGGTATTCTTTGAGGAGGTTTACCACATCGTTATAAATCAGGCTTTCCTGGGAGAAGAAAATGATGAAATTAAGTTTGCCGCGGACATTTTTTGCCGCTTTCTGGGATTGTTCGGAGAGGGTGAAGCGTTGGTCGCGCGAAAAATCCCAGCGTGTATAATGAAGAAACGCGAAATAATTGATCATGCCGATAATGGCGACGACCAGGAAGATTTGTGCGATGACATTGATGCCGATTTCGATCCGGTTGATACGAAAGACCTTTTTGGGTCTGTTGCTGGAACGAGAAGCTTTGGAGTTCTGTGAATGATCCGCCATGGTGAAATTTGTTAAAACGTGTTAATGGGTAGGTGTCAGGCTTTCCATTTGCGGGCCTGGAAGACGTGGTAGGTAAGAACAAGCATTAAAATCGTCATGGTGGAATAATAGACAATGGGGCGAGAGTCTATCATTCCGCGGCTGAATTCCATCATGTGTTCAAGAGAAGAAAAGTACCCCATGAGGTTTCGGAGAAAGGGGCTGATATTTAGAACAATGAAAGAAATCAGACCGAAGAAAAAGAGCATGGTGATGCAGCAAAACGAAATAACCGCTGCCACAATCTGGTTTTTGGTCAGCGCAGATGCCAGGCAGCCGATGGAGATATTAAACATCCCCATCAGAAAAAGCAGCGAATAACTTCCCAGATAGGCCCCATCGGTCAGCACTGCATCCTGGTTGGTAATCCATTCAAAAATACGAAAATAAAGCCCGCTCGGCAGCCATAACATGATATAAAATACCATCGCCCCCAGAAATTTGGATAAAACAACCTGGGCGTCACGGACAGGCGCTGTCATCAGCGGTTCGATCGTTCCCAGTTTGTACTCTTCTGAAAACAGCCGCATCGTGATCAATGGAAAAATAAGAATGTAACCAAACCAGAAAAGCACGGTGTTGAAAAATGCTTCCAGAATCGTCACTTCCGATGGTGCCCGATTTAGTAAAGAGACCGATGCGTAGAAGTTAAACCCCGTTAAAATCAGGAAGAAGACCAGGACAATATATGCCACCGGCGAATAAAAATACGCCTTAACTTCCCTGGCAAGTAATGTGAGAAATGTTCGCATGGTGGTAAAATAGGAGAGTGGTTAATTTTGGGTAATTTCGATGAAAACATCTTCGAGGGTTGCGCGTGTGCCGGATAATTCGCGGAGGATCCAGTTTTCGCGTTTTGCGAGTTGGAAAACTTCTTCGCGCACATCGGAGCCTGCTTCGGTGCGGAGGCTGAATTTAATCCAGGTATCGAGCGGGCTGACATCGACTGCGCGGACTTGTGGGATGGCTTCGAGAAGTTCTTTTGCTTTTTCGGAAGCGTAGGGGGGCTGGGCTTCGATGATAATTCCACCGGCTGCGCGCATGGTTTTGAGAAGGTTTTCCGGCGAGTCGGACGCTTCGATGCGTCCATGATTGATAATGAGCACACGGGAACAGGTCATTTCTACTTCCGGCAGAATATGTGTGGAGAGAAGAATGGTATGATGTTTGCCGAGGTTACGGATCAGATCGCGGACCTGGCGGATCTGGTTAGGATCCAGCCCGATCGTGGGTTCATCCAGAATGAGCAGATCGGGTTCGTGAATCATCGCATCTGCAAGCCCCACACGCTGGCGATACCCTTTGGAGAGAGTGCCGATCATTTTGTGTCCTACATCGGTGAGGTTGCAAAGTTCTTTTACTTCGGACAAACGTTCGCGCAGGCGTTTTCCTCGCACGCTTTTCAAAGCGCCACGGTATCTCAGATATTCATCCACGCGCATGTCGGTGTAGAGAGGGACGTTTTCCGGCATATAGCCAATACGACGACGTGCTTCCAGTGAGTTTTTAAAAACATCATGTCCGCAAATTTCTACTTTTCCGGAAGTCGCGGAGAGGTAGGAGGAAAGGATGCGCATGGTGGTGGACTTCCCGGCACCATTTGGGCCAAGAAAACCGACGATTTCTCCCTTTTTTACATCGAAAGAAATTCCATTTACGGCGGTGAATCCGGCATAACGTTTCACCAGATCGTCCACTTCAATGACGAGAGGAGGACGGGAACCGGGAGTGGACTCCGCCGGGGAAATGGGAGCCGTTGTGTCTGTGGGCGTTATGCTGTCTGGTGCTTTTGGCATAATAGGATTTTTGATGGGCTTTAATGAAATTGCAAGTATTGCTGTACGCTGTCTGCAAAATTATTGGGGTTGTAGTGTGACGGTTTCCACGACCGTTCTCAAGGAGTTTCCCTGCTGAATGATTTCCTTCCCTATTAAAAATTCGATGGAAGAATCGCTGGAAACTTCTTGTAAGAGTGTGTTGATTTCCTCGATGGAGCCGACATCCTGACCTGCTACACGATAAATCACCATGCCACGCTGGAGGTTTGCCCGGGCGGCCGGGCTGTTTGGTTCCACATTTGTAATGACGACACCCCCGGCAAACGGATATCCCAGCGCCGATGCCAGTTCCATGGTCATTGCCTGCCCCTGGATCCCGAATTTGCCTAAAAGGGGAGAAACGGCAATCGCACGAGGCGCAGGCGCAGATTTGAGCTTCTCCACAATGGTACGGACACGTTGCGCCGGAATCGCAAAACCAATTCCCTGTGTGGGCAGCCCCTCTGGTGTAAATGCCATTTTGATAGAATTGACCCCCACCAGGCGGCCAGACAAATCCAGCAGCGGCCCGCCGCTGTTTCCA
>CAKUMP010000243.1 GCA_934667795.1 uncultured Chthoniobacterales bacterium
GAAGAATATTTTGCCAGTTTTGGAGAAGTTCAGGAAGCAGCACTCGTGCAGGATCGTAATACCGGGAATTCTCGCGGGTTTGGTTTTGTGACGATGAAATCCCGTGAAGATGCAGAAAATGCAATTCAGGAATTGCATGGCAAACCTTTTAACGGACGTAATCTGACTGTAAACGAAGCTAAACCGAAAACAGAATTTTCCGGCGGCGGCGGCGGTGGCGGACGTAATCGCCAGTTCCGTGGCGGTGGCGGCGGCAATCGTTACTAATTTAAGCAAGAACCGGGCTCCTTTCGGAGCCCGGTTTTTTTTCTAAAATTTCCGCACCCCTGGGCACGCCGACGTCCCCGTCGGCTAAAAGGATCGGTCTTACACGAAGAACTTCTGGATTAGCCGCTGAACGTTTTTGATTCAGGTTTCCATCCTTACCAAGAATAATCTGCGTCAATCTGCGTTAATCTGCGGATCAAAATACTAAGTTGCTTTTACAACCATTCCTTCGGGAGATACTCCCGTTCGGCTTCCAGCAGTTCGTTCATGCAGTTTTCCACATCGGGGATACTGACCGCAACCATGCTGGCGAGAAGCGCTTTGCGCAGGATATTTCGATCACAGGTCACGGCGGCTTCGACTGCCAGTTCATGTTCATCCAGCACGCGGTGCATAAAACCGGAAAGCGGGCGAGGGATTTCTCCAAATGCCAGTGGGCGAATCGCATTCATATCCACCAGACTGGGTAATTCAAGGTATGCGTCTGCCGGCATATTGCTTACAGCGCCATTATTGCGAGTATTGATGTAAAATGTTTTAGGCAAACCTGCCCACATTGCTTCAATAATATCCGATGCATGATCCGGGGTGGTTTCTTTAAGAAACTCTTCAATCGGTTTTTCACCTTCGGCGAGGGTACGCATATCTTCCCAGACGTTTGCAACCCATTTTTCCCGAAGTTCGATTTTCCATTGTGCAATAGTGAGTGCATTTTCTTTATCCACATCATGCCCCTGGAAGTAGGGGAGATATTCCATGGTATGCCAGACACACATGGGGATATATCCAATAGTATTCGCAAGCTGGTAACTGATTTTATTCGCGAGTCGCACGCGATCACTGTCTTTGGTCGCGACATGTTCTTCTTGGGAATCCCGTAACAATTGTTCCTTGATGTTTGAGGTCACATCCTGCCCATCATAAGTCATTTCTATCAGCCAGTTGAAATGATTTACCCCTGTGCTGCGGATATTCACGCGACTGCGTAATGCCGGTGTGATTTCCGAAATATCGTCCACCAGCCCGGCTTTCAAAATCAGATTATCGTCGAAACGAGGATTGTGAGGGCCATCACAAATCGCAAGAGATTTGAGATCCGGGAAATGCCGCATCATGGCAATCCCCATCGCAGATGTGGGGTTGACCCAGTTGAGCACCCAGGCGTTCGGACATGTACGACGCACTTCCTCTAAAATCTCCGTCTGACGAGGAACTTCACGTAAGGTCCGCATGATGCCACCTGGTCCAATCGTATCGCCCGAACACATGATCATTCCATGCCTGGTGCTGATGGAAGAATCGATGCCGCGTAAGCGTACCCCTTCCACAGCAAATGCCAGAATGATAAAATCGGCATCCGGTAATAAAGTTTTATAGTCTGTAGATGTTTCGACTTTAAGTGTCACACCCGTGGCTGCAATCGCACGTTTGGCGATGCGTTCGAGCCACGAAAGTTTCACCGGGTCGGTATCACATAATGCTAATGTCCCTCCATTGAGAGAGGGCTTGGTTACCATGCTCCATACGGTCTGGCGTCCGAAAAAAATACTTCCGGCGCCGATTAAAACGACTTTTGGTCCTGAATAAATAGTGCTCATAAATAGTTTTTTTTACAGGAACAGAATATGGTTTTTTTGAAAAAAGCTCTACAGGAGAGATGTGGAATGATATAGCATTTTTGTGGCAAAATTTTATAAAAAAGGATTTTATCGCCCCACTGCGTCGGCGAGTGAAAAACTGCTTTTAGGTGCACGCAGTGTCGGCCATTATCGTGTAAACAGATGGAGCTATGAGGTTTCTTTGCGAAAACATTTTACCCAATTATTCTGGGGAGTTTCGGGAGAAGGAAATATCACATGGGAAGAAAACTCCCGTTTAATAACCCATACGTTGAAAGCTGGGACGCTCGCGGTGTATTTTCCCGGCGATTTACATAAGCTGGAAGCTATTGGTGAGGAACTCTGGGAGTATCGATGGTGGACGATGGATGGTCCCTCTGCTGCGCAAATAACAAAACAATTAGGATTTGCCCGAACAAAAATATATCCGGTAGGAGACATCCCGATATCCGCATTTCGCGCAATTGAAAAACATATCTGTGACCTGACACCTGCCGGAGAAATGAAAGCCAGCGCAAGTGCTTATTCCTTATTGCTGGACGCGGCTTCCCGAATTCAAACCACTGCGGGAACTGCAGAAGGAAATGAAAGTTTTTCTGAAAATGTACTGACACAGATTCATGCAAACTGGAGCGATCCGCAATTTGATATCAATACCCTTGCAGATCAACTGGGGATTCATCGGACGGTTTTAAGCAAACGCTTTCATCATTTGTTCGGAATGCCACCGGTAGAATATCTCACGCGTTTAAGAATTCAAAACGCACTGGGGCTTCTTAAACAAACAAACCTCCCGATCCATGAAATCGCAAAACGCTGCGGCTGGAGCGACCCCAATTATTTCACTCGCCGCATCCGTCAATCCACCGGTAGCACCCCAGGCAGCTTCAGAAACTCCTAATTACCAATTAAAGTAATCCGCTTTCGACACACCAGCCTAGGGCGGCTCTTAAGCCATCTTTTGCGGTTTTTTGTGGTTGATAGTTGAAAAATTTCTCAGCTTTCCGGATGTCAAAACACATGTGTTCCAGTAAGAACTCCAGACGTGCTTCCCATTGGATATCAGGAAAAAGTTCCATGAGTTTTTCTGTGCTGACAACTTCGATCTTCGATCGGCTTTCCAGAAAATCGACGGCTGTTTGCAGGTATTGCCCCAGGGTGATCGCACGACGACAGGAAATAATAAAACGTTCCCCGCGTATATCCTCCGAAGCATTTAAAGCCGACACAAATGCTCCTGCTAAATCCTCATTGTACCCGGACTGAAGCAGAATATTTTTACAGTCAGGAATAAAAAGGTCTTTCCCGGCTTTCAGTTGACGGAAAAACGCGATATTGCGTCCGCCCCAGAGCTCCAACGGAACCCTGCCCGGACCAATAATGTTTGTCGGCTGGAAAATCGTAACAGGAAATTTTTCTTTTTCCCAAAGTTCAAGCGCGAACGCATCGCGTTGACTTTGGCGATAAAAATTGACGCCCGTGTCCTCTTGCCAGGGATGGTTTTCATCAGCAGGAAGATACTTTAACGGGACATACACACCGGTCGATCCACATAACAAGACGTTTTTAACATTTGGAAAATACTGCGCATACCGGCGAACCGAATCAATATTCGGAACCGAATCAATTAAGGTATCAAACTCAAGTGCCGCAACCGTTTCGCGTAAAAATGTTTCATCGGAACGGTCCCCATACACCATCTGCACGCCTTCCAGATCGGGGATATGGCGCTGATTTTGTCCTCGACTGATCCCGAATACCGTGTGTCCAGCTTCCACACACCCACGTGCAATACGTCCGCCAATTTCTCCCGTGGCACCAAAAACTACAATGCGTCTCATAAATCAAATGTTTCCTTTCCTGACTGCGTGAAGCACACGCCGAAGATTACCAAATCGACTATCCAGATATTCCTCACTGTCGTTTGTATGCCATTCATTTCTTAAAAGCCAGTCTTTCACATCCTGTTCTAAAATGTCCAGATGTGAATAGGGAAAAAGATTGCTTCCAGATCAAACTAGAACTACAACAAAACGATATTCTCAAGATCCTGATGAATGAACTTAAATCGAACAATTCATTGGCGCCTCTCTTTGAGCCCCTCAAATAAAATAATCTATTAATAATATGCAAAACGAAACTATTCTTTTTCAAGGCGACTCTATTACCGATTGTGCGCGTGTACGCGAAAATGCAGAGACACCGAATGACTTGCGAGGACTTGGTCAGGGGTATGCGATGATGTCCGCTGCCAGAATGTTATGTGAAAAACCCACCACAG
>CAKUMP010000244.1 GCA_934667795.1 uncultured Chthoniobacterales bacterium
GTTTTGAAGTCGGGAGTGATGACGCGATAGAGCTATTTTTGTCTCCTTCGGATGGGGAGATTTATCAATGGATCGTGAACTCGGTGGGAACGATCCTGGATTTGAAGGGGGAGCATTTTGCAAAAATGAGCCGGGAGTGGGATGGCGAATTAAAAGTGCAATCGCAGATTTACGAACAGCGCTGGCTATGTGAAATGGCAATTCCGTGGAAATCACTTGGGGTGGAATCTGTAGGCGAGAGAGAAATCTGGAAAGCGAATGTGAGTCGAGACTGGGCAGAAGCGGCTTCCAGTGGAGAAATTTTATATACCGCATGGTCGTATGCTTCACATGCCCTGGCGTCGGATCTGGGAGAAATAGAGTTTTCGTCAAAATTACCGATCGTGGATTTTGTTTTGGATCGGGATGCCATGAAGCGAAGGGAGATGGCTGGTGACATACAAATTGTGTCCCAAGATGGGGGCGAGTATGCGGGAGATATTCGCATCTGGTTTCAGAATGGAGATGGGGAAGTAACAGGAGAATGGGAAAAAGCTTTTCTGATCAATAAAGAAAAAGAGTTTTTGGAATCCTTTCAATTACCGGTCAATGGAGTGAATCTGGTCATGCGGGCAGAGGTGGTATTGAAAGACGGGACAAAGTTATTAAGCCATGCCTTACCTTTGCAATACCCTAAAGGGATCACAGTGTCTTCGGTTCTGGCACCGGAAGAAGAGGAAATCCACTTTTATGTCCGATATCCGGGCGTATTTGCTGCAGAGGAAAAAGTGCGGGTAGAAGGAACAGTAATATCTGATGACAAGAAAACAAACCATGAGCTGTCCTTGAAAGATCTTGGACAATCGGTCGCGATGGGGATAGTGAAGTGGGAGACCATTCCGGATGGCGATTATTCCTTGTCGGGAAGTGTTGTGGCAGCGAATGGGAAAGAAGAAACGTTTGAGTATGCCTTTGAGAAACTGGTCGATCCGGTATGGCTGACAGAAAAGCCCGGGGTAATGGCGGGAGTGCCGGAACCGTGGACACCCGTTAAAGTGGACGGATTGAATGTACATGTGCATAACAGGGTCATTCATTTTGCGTCCAATGGGTTGCCTCATTCTATATTAATTGGGGGAGAGGAACTGTTGGCGTCTCCGATGCAGCTTGTGGGAGAGAGTTCCGGGAAAGCACTGAAGTTTGAACAGGCAAAAATTCTGTTTGCGGATGATGAAAAAGCGATGCTGGAAGCGGTTGATGAAGTGAGTGGGTGGATTTTGCGAAGCGAAATAGAATTTGATGGAATGGTAAAAGTCAGTCTGTATCCGCATGGAGATACAGGAGAATTAAAGGATTTAAAATTAGAAATTCCTGTGCGTTCGTTTGAGGAAAGTTTTGTGCATGCACATGCCTTTGCCTGGTCCATGATGGAGCGGATTCGTTTCAAGGAAGATTTTCATTCCAGATTTTATCCGTATTTGTGGTACGGAGCGGAAACACGTGGAATTGCCTGGTTTGCGGAGTCAGACAAAAACTGGACCCGCACAGATGGACGTCAGCCGCTTCATATTTTAAAAACGGAAGGGAAAGAAACCATTCAGATAGATATCATCACGGAATCAAAAACGATGAACCATGAAGGGATAGTATTTGGATATCAGCCGACGCCGGTGAAGCCAATGCGAGAAAATCGTCGGGATATTCGTGCGCACCGTCCGAATATGAATTTGTTAAGTCCATGGGCGATGCGGGATAAATCTATCAAGCGGTATCAGCCAGTGGATGCAGAGTGGGGGTGGCTTGGGCCTCATATTGGAGATTATGATAAATTGCGGGAAGAGCTGGAGCACTGGAAATCCCGGGATGTGGTCATGCCTGTTTATATTGCGCCGACCATCACCTCTCCCGAGTCTCCGGCGTATCAGCTTTTTAAAGACTCCTGGAGAAACCCACATGGCAGTTATCCCTTTGCTTGCGCAGGAAGTACATTTACCGATGAACTGGTTTGGAATGTGGATCAGATGATCAAAAATTCCGGGCTGCAGGCGATTTATATTGATTGCGCCTGGGCGTATAATTGTGGAAATGAAAAGCATGGATGTGGATACCGTGATGAAAATGGGGATGTCCGGTTGACCTGGCCGATTTTTGAATTGCGGGAACAATTCAAGCGGTATTACAAACTGTTTCATTTGGGAGAGAATGTAAAAAATGGCTATGTCTGGGCGCATGCTTCCGGGCTGGCAGCCGCACCGATTCATGCATTTGTAGATTTGCTGACACAGGGAGAAGAGGTGCGTCTGGAGGTGATCAGTAATCCGAACTACTATGATATTTATTCGCTGGATACCTGGCGAATCACTTATGGTTCGGCGTTGGGAATTGAAATGCAATTTCTTCCGGAGTTTGCGCATGAGAGCATTCGGGAGCAACGCTATCATCCGGATCACAATGCGACTTTTGTGTCCCAGGCCTTGTTGCATGACACGCTTGTTTGGGATGGATTCAGTGATCCTGCCTATCTGGAAAAAGTTTATACTGTCATGGATCGCTACGGGTATCGGGATGCCGCGACCGTATTTTATCCTTACTGGTCGCAAAAGAGCGTTTATGCCAAAGCAGAAGAAATCGAAATCTCTTTCTATGAATCGTCAACGCATCGTCTGGCTGTGGTCGTGAATCCAACAGAAAAAGAGATTCAAACACAAATTTATTTCAAAAAAGCTCAGGAACCATTAACATCGACCGTATTCCCAGAATCCGTATCCATCGATGAACAGAATGGAATGCTAACAATAAGAAAACAGAACTTCATTCTCTTGGTCATGGAGAAAAATAAATGAATATGAAAAAATTATTTTTAATGAGTGTACTTTCTCTGGTTTCGCTTTCCGGCATGATTGCGCAGGAGCAAACCGGCGTCCAACTGATGACCGGAGATCAGATAGTGGAAGTTTTGCCGGACCGGTTCTGGACATTTCGGCAAATTTCCTATGATGGAGCCGTTATTGCAGTTCCACGCGGATTTTATGGATTAGTCATTGCAGTAGGGCCAGCGAAATTTATTGGAACCGGCCATGATGAAGGCGGGATGGAAGAGCTGAAAAGTGTCCGATTGCTTGTAGATGGAAAAGAACAGGAACTGGATCAGATGGAGTATCAGGGAGAAGAAATTATCCTCGAAAAAGTTTCACAGGTCGGGCCATTTGAACATCATGCTGTAACGACATTAAAAAACGGAAGGATTCATTTGAAGCATAGCCTGGAGGCTCAGGACAGTGCTTATATGGAATTGATTTATCCTTTTATGTTATGCTGGACGCCCGAAACAACAGAATGGACTGCTGAAACCGTGGGCGGAGAAATACTGTCAGGCGAGTTTGTCAGTGATCAAGGATGGGAGTTACAGCAATCGGTTTTATGGAGTGCGGTGTATGATCCAACGAATACCTTGATTGCAAAAGTGGAATTTGGAGAAGATTTTCCGGAAGGGAAAATTCACAAACATGCATTTTGGGACCAGCCGCATTATCATAAACAATATTTTCAGAGTCATTTTCAGGAAACGGTCACAGAGGGAGATGTTTTCGAATACGAATGCACTGTAGGATTTATCAAAGCCTCGCCAGAAAACTGGAAAGAACGGGCCCAGGAAAATTTAGAAGTGCAGTGACACGTCGGAAGCGCCGACGTCTTCGTCGGCTTTGGAGTGCGGCGGTTCCCGCCGCTTTGGATTGAGCAAGATGTCGCTTGTACAAAGGAGTGTGGAGGAGATGTTGCTGTGTTTTTCTGTGCTCTGAAAAGGCAAATGGGATCAATGTGGATTTGTTTTCCGGGCGGATGATGATTCACCTCTCACTACAACGGCTGTTCGAACGATACGTGAGTTGCAAGAAATTAAAAAATTCGCGGATCTACTTCGATATGATCCAAAGCGGCGGGAACCGCCGCACTCCAAATACTCGATGCGTGAAAAGTACCATTAAATGAATGAATCGTCCCTTGTTTTCATTGGGGGAAAAGAATATTTTTGGGACATGCGTGATATTCCTCCCGGAAGTTTTGTTTGATGGCCTACAAGGACATTTTAAAAATGGGGGAGGGTTGAAGCACCAATAAAGGCAATATTCATGAATAACCCTGATTTATCTAAATGTACAGCACCGATAAGATTAGCCAAACCCTG
>CAKUMP010000245.1 GCA_934667795.1 uncultured Chthoniobacterales bacterium
GTATTATGCATCCATTCGCCGTCTTCCTGTGCCGAGTAAGTTAAGGTTTCTACGATTGTACTCTCCATGGCATTTTCACCATCACTGAATTCCCACCGTCGCAGGCGCCGTTTAAACACATCGGTTTCAATGGCGCCTTTGGTTCCACAAACGTGGTATTGCAGAAAATGCCCATCATCACTTTGTTTTTCCAGAATATCCATTAAGGGGTCATGATGCAGGGTTTCCGCAATATACATGATGAAATTCAGGGTGCCGACTTTTCCTTCAGGAAATTTCAGAATCATCTGATGGTTGTCATGGTGATTAAAATAGGGAACGACATTAGGTGCGGTTACAGAATAGACATTTTCGGGCGAGGCATTAAACCACCAGCGTTGCAGGTCGAGATAGTGAGAAAGTTTTTCGCCGATCAGGAACGATCCGGTGCTGTTGCTGCGCCAGGTATTTTTTTTGTGAAATTCGCAGCAGTAGTAGCGGCATTGAATATTGACGACTTCTCCAATCATTCCCTGGCTTATCCATTCTTTTACTTGTTGATAGAGTCGGGAGTAATGCAGTTCAAATCCAATTTGCAGAAAACCTCCGGTTCTTTCTGCAACATTCAGTATCGCCTTTGCTTCTGCAAGCGTTTCTCCCATGGGCTTTTCACACATCACTGCTTTACCGGCTTCAAGAGCCGCAATGGCAAGAGGGACATGACTGGCATTTGCGGACGCGATATACACGAGTTTAATGGCAGGGTTGTTCCATATTTCCTCAAGTGTGGGAGCCGGAATAACGCCGAGTTCTGCGCTACGTGTCTGCAGCCGTTCCAGCGTGGGTTCATAGCCGTATACTTTTTCTACATAAGGCGATTCCTGCGCTGCTTTCACATGCGTTCCACCCATTTGTCCAAGCCCTAAAACTGCCACATCGATTTTTTGCATAAATTGATAAATTAAAAATTTCTTTAAACTCCTTAGAGATTGATAAATTGCTTCTCTTATTATTACAATATCAGAAAATGAAAAAAAGAATACGCATTGCAGTGGTGGGTACGGGGCAATTCGGAGCACTTCATGCGCGTGCCATTTCGCAGATGCCGGAGGCAGAGGTGACGGCTCTGGTAGATGTGAATGATGAATCTGCCAGGCAATTAGGAAACACACTTGGTGTAAAGGCGATTGCTTCCTCGCTGGATGTGGTTATCGATCAGGGGCTTGCCGATGCGGTGATTATCGCAACACGTGCGGATACGCATTTGATGCTGGCAGAAAAAGTGGCATGTGCGGGATTGGCTGTATTGGTTGAAAAACCACTCGCACATCATGCTGCCGATATCCGGGCATTTCAGGAAAAATTGAAAGGAAATCCCTCAGTGGTGATGGTGGATCACCTTTGTTTGTTTCATTCGCTGATCATTCCTTTTATGAAACGTTTGGATGAAACGGGATTTCGTGCATTAAATTTTACGCGTCATCGGCCGGAAAGTGTAGGCAGGAAATTTTGCGAAGATCATCCTGTTCAGTTATTGATGGTACATGATTTATATGTGGCTGCACAAATCATGAAAGGGGAGGACCCCGTGAAGTTTCGATCAACGGAAAGTCGAAATACATCCGGACGGGTCGATATGTCCTGGGTGGAGCTCCAATGGGCAGATGGAAGAATTGCGACTTTTCAATGTCATACGATGTTACCCGAAGGCGCACCTGCAGATGGCTGGGACCGCCTGGAGGTTTTTGGGAATAATTTTTATAGTGAACTAACAACGAACCCGGCACCGTGGCAATGGATGGATGAAAAAGTCCAATGGCCGGTCAATTTGGAAATTCATGATTCAGGGGGAATGTTTGTTACGATGCTCCGTGCCTTTCTGCAAGCAGTGACAGATGGACAGGTGCCGCGTGGATGTCGTGTGGAAGATGCATTACAAGTGCAGGATTGGATTGAACGTCTTACTTTAAATACATGATGATTACAACAGAATCGATCAAACAAAATTTTCCATCGTTAGATGGGAAAAGCTATTTAAATACCGCGGCTGAAAGTATTCCTCCTTTAAGTGTGCGTGCCGCATTATTGCAATATTGGGAAGATAAACTGCAGGGAATGGATGGGCGAGATGCGCACTTCGCTCAAGAAGCCGAAGCACGTATGCGTGCAGCAAAGTTATTGAATCTCAACCCAAATGAGGTGGCATTTTGTTCCTGTAGTGCAGAAGCATATAATCTGTTGGCAACGGCATTGCAATTGCAAACAGAGGATGAAGTGGTCATCAGCGATCTGGATTTTCCATCGGGCGCAACTCCCTGGATTGCTGCTACGGTGAAGCCCGTTGTCAAACTTTGGAAGTCGCAGGAAGGCGTACTGGAACTGGAATGTTTGTCACCGTTATTGTCTGATAAAACCAGGCTTGTACAGGTGTCACTGGTGAGTTTTTATAATGGGTATCGCATTCCATGGGAGCCATTTGTAGAACTGGTACGCCGTCTTGCTCCGAATGCTGTGCTTGCTGTGGATCTTACACAGGCGCTGGGGCGTTGTGTGCTGGATTGCAAGGGGGCGGACATTATGATATCCAGTACGCATAAGTGGTTGCTTGGTCCTCATGGAAGTTGTGTGGTAGGAGTCCCGGAAGCATCGGCATCTCGTGTGACAACAACTGCGGGTGGATGGTATCATTTGCGGAATGCTTTTGATGCAGATCGTTTTGAAAAGGCGATTCCGAAAACCGGAGCAGCGAGTTATTCCGTGGGGATGCCAAGCTTTGCGCCATTATATATGATGAATGCGGCAATGGAGTTTTTGCTGTCCGTAGGGGTTGAGAATATTGTTGCACATGCAGACCCATTGGTCTGTAAAGTGCAGGAAGGATTAATCGCGCGTGGAATAACTCCTCTGGCACCGTTGTCAGGCTCTGGTATTGTGGCTTTTAAACATGCAGAAGGAGAGCAATTAAACAGAATGTTGCAAAGCCGCAATGTTCATTTAATGCATCAGGCGGGCCGTTTAAGAGTCGCAGTGCATGGATATAATACGGATGATGATATCGGACGTTTTTTTGACGGCTTGGATGAGTTTTTTGAAAAATGAAGAGCATAATGGATTCCCATATTCATCTTTTTGCTAAGGGTTATCCTGGACGTGATGGAGTACTTTTCCCAGACGGACATGAATTGTCTGTGTATGAAAAATTGCGAGAAGAATATCTTATCGAAAAAGCACTGGTAGTAGGATATGAGGGAAGTCAATGGAGTCAGGGAAATAATCAGTATATTGCGGAATTAGCAAAAGCACGTAAGTGGATGATCCCACTGGCATTTTGTTCGCTCAAAAATCCTTTGGATTCCAATACACTTATGAAATACTGGGATGAAGGATTTTATGGTATTTCTTTGTATGTTTTTGATGTTTCATCAGCGGAGGCTTTAGTGCTTGCACCTGATTTATGGGTGGATACATTAAATATTCGAAAGGCTATCATTAGTGTAAATGCTTTGCCGGAAATTGCAGGAAAGCATCTTCGACCTGTTTGGGAGCGTTTGCATGGATGCAAAATTTTGTTCAGCCATATGGGGCTTCCTGGATCAATAGAAGAAGGTGCAGAAAAGCTTAGCCCTCTCTTGGATCTCGGAGACTTGCTTCATGTTGGAATTAAGCTTTCTGCTGCTTATGCTATCAATGCTTACCCTCATCCGGGGCTGAATATATTGTTAAATCAAATTAAAACAGCGTATGGAGAGGACCGCTTATATTGGGGGTCTGATTTTGTGCCTGCCTTACATCAGGTCACTTTTCAACAAACGGTGGATGCAATATTAAACCATCCATGGGAAAATCCTCTAAAAATTATGGGAGAAAACCTTGCTGCGATACTGGAAAGAAGCTCTGAGTAAATTTTCTTTTGATGAGAAAAGTTACAGGGACGGAATGAGGAAAGCTTGCCAGGACCAACTAAAAAATGTAACTGGTTGTTTTATAAAAGCTGGAGGAGTAGGTGGACGGAACAGCAGATTAGAAATGGGGTTGGACAAAAAACGAGATATGGAAGTGGAAGCGATAGAAGTGGTGCGTACGTTGCGAGATGCGGGGTATATCAGTTATTTCGCCGGAGGATGTGTGCGGGATTTATTATTGAATCGGGAAGTTTCTGA
>CAKUMP010000246.1 GCA_934667795.1 uncultured Chthoniobacterales bacterium
CTGCGGCACTATGAAGAAGTTTTTCCGGACCTTCCCGTTCAATATCTTCTGCATCAATCAGAATGAGATCAATTCCACAATCGTTTGCCGCACCTGCATGTGTCAGGGATTCGTAAATACTTTTATAGGCGTCCTGCAGTTCGATATATTTCCCTACGACCGCAATTTTGACACGTTTACGAGGGTGAATGACACGGTCCACAAAATGTTGCCAATTGCGAGTGTCCGCGGGTGGAGTATCAAGCCGAAGCCAGCGACAAACCGTTTCATCGAGCTTTTCTCTCTGAAGCATCAATGGCATTTCATAAATGGTATGGTCCACATCGCGCGCTTCCACGACCGCACTGAGAGGAACATTACAGAACATGGAAAGTTTTTCCCGGACGTCCTGATCCAATTCCTGTTCGGAGCGACAGATCAGCACTTGAGGGTGGAGACCGATTTCACGCAATTTTGCGATACTTTGCTGAGTGGGTTTGGTTTTGAGCTCGCCTGCGGCTTTAATAAAGGGGACGAGCGTCACATGCATAATCAGGCAATTTTCTGGTCCTGCTGTCAGGATAAACTGCCGGATCGCTTCCAGAAAAGGAAGGCCTTCGATGTCACCAGTCGTTCCTCCAATTTCGGTGATTACAATATCAGCGTTCTGAGTTTCTCCCACCTGGCGAATGCGTGCCTTGATTTCGTCAGTCACATGAGGAATAACCTGTACGGTTTTCCCGAGATAATCTCCCCGACGTTCTTTAGAAAGAACCGTTTCATAAACTTGTCCGGAAGTCAGGTTATTTGCCTGGGTCAGGACACAATTGGTAAAACGTTCATAGTGTCCCAGATCAAGATCGGTTTCGGAACCGTCGCTCAGCACATAAACTTCACCGTGCTGAAATGGACTCATCGTGCCGGGATCGACATTCAGGTACGGATCGAATTTCTGCAACACTACCCGAAGGCCGCGAAGTTCGAGTAATGTCCCAAGAGAGGCGGCAGCCAGACCCTTTCCAAGAGAACTGACTACACCACCAGTGACAAAAATATATTTAATAGGATGAGCTCGCATGACTTGATGAAACCAGAATTAAACGAATAGGCAAAAAAGAAATACAGGAAAATCAGGAAATTTGAGAATTCTTGTCGTTTTTTTCAAAAGCAGCAGCATCTTCGGGCGAATCAATCCCAAAAGAGCGGTGGGGAGTGAGGTGAATTTTGATTTTGAGTTGGTGATCAAGTGCGCGAAGTTGTTCCAGTTCTTCGGCGGATTCGAGAGGCGATTTTGGCCAACTGACAAATTTTAAAAGTGTGGAGCGTTTGAAGCCGTAAATTCCCAGATGAAGAAAATGTCCGGAATCCGGTTGTTTTTCCTTATCCCTGTAATAGGGAATAGGGAGACGGGAAAAATAAATGGCATTTCCTTTTTGGTTAAAAATGACTTTGACGCAATTCGGGTTTTGGATTTCTTCGGGATCTTCAAGAGGAGTGGCTGCAGTGATCATTCGAATGGAAGAGTCCTTGCGCAGTTCTTTGCAAAGTGCATCAATCAGTTTTGGATGAATAGAAGGTTCATCTCCTTGGATATTCAGGATGTGCGTAGCATTCTTCAGTTTTGCAGCGACTTCTGCCACGCGATCTGATCCCGAAGGGTGGTCTGCACGCGTCATGGATACTTTTGCTCCAAAATTAAAGGCAACTTCGGCAATGCGTATATCGTCGGTCGCAATAATCACTTCATCGAGCTCTTTGCTCAGGCTCACCCGCTCCCAGACATGCTGGATCAATGGTTTTCCACAAAGCGGGTGGAGCATTTTTCCAGGAAAACGGGTAGAAGCGTAACGCGCAGGTATAATTCCAACAATTTTACTCATAAAGATTCCAGAATATGGGTGGTTGCTTCGGCAATCGAGTTTGCTACAAAATCTGCGATGGACTGCTTGGCAAGGTGATGTGCTTCACCAGGCCCGGTCCGAACTAAAATGGAACGAATCCGGGCATTGTGTCCGCATTGAACATCTATTTCCTTATCGCCAATGAACCAGGAACGGGGAAGATCGATTGGAAGGTCATTGGCTGCTTCCAGAACCATTCCCGGGGCAGGTTTGCGACGTGTGTCCTGGGCGTCTGGAAGAGAGGGGCAAAAATAATGGCCATCCAGCGTCGCCGGAGCAATCTGACGGAGAAACTCCTGATGAACTGCCTGATATTCTTCGGGAGTGATGATCTGACGGCCGATTCCACTCTGGTTGGTGATCAGCACCAGCAGAAACCCCGCTTGAGAAAGCTGGAGCAAAGAAGGCGTGGTTTGAGGAAAAATACGCACATCTTCCGGACGATTGCAGTAATCCACGTCTTCCATGAGCGTTCCATCGCGATCAAGAAAAACGGCTGGTCGCAAGGAATTAGTAAAGGATTGAGAATTTTTCGTGCGCATAAAAGATCCCGCTAGTCGCCGGCAGAAGTTTCATGAGAAGGGAAATGAAAGCTTTCAAGCAGTTCGGCTGGAGCAAGAGTCGCTGTACCAAGTTTTGCGACAACAACCCCACTCGCATGATTCGAAAGTTCTGCCGCCAGGGCTGGAGGGCATTTTGCTGCCAGGGCAAGCGTAAAGAGAGAAATCGCGGTATCTCCAGCTCCCGATACATCGAAAACTTCCCGGGCTCGCGTCGGGATATGGTGTGCGGGCAACCCTTTTTCAAACAGCATCATCCCTTGTTCGCCCAAGGTAATCAGCAACAAAGGACAACCCCAGAGTTCATGCAGACGCTGCCCGGTTTGTAAAAGAGCCTGATCTTCTTCCGGTGGATCCACCGGCTCAGTTAAAGGAATTCCCGCGGCCACAAATGCTTCCAGACGATTCGGCTTTACCGCATAACATCCCTGCCACCTCAAAAGATTGCGAGGGCTGATATCCGCTGTCACCAGCACGTTCGCCCGCTTCGCTCTCTCCACAATTGCATCCAATAACGATTGAGAAAAAAAGCCTTTTGCATAGTCTTCCAGAATAATAGCATCCGTTATAGGTAAAAATTGATCCAGCCGGCGCAAAATTTCTTCTGTTTGTTCCGGGTCAGGGGAAAAATGATGTTCGCGATCGACACGAACGACTTGTTGCTGACGGGCGATGATACGGGTTTTGACGATGGTTGGACGTTCTGGGTCGATAAGAACGCCTTGCAGGGAAATTTTTTCTGCTTCGAGTAAAGCTGCCAGGTTATCTCCGGCGGAGTCTTTTCCCTTTAATCCGAGAATATTCACTTCATTACAAAATGGACGGAGATTACGCGCGACATTGGCCGCACCTCCTGGGTAAAAAGATTCTTCATCCACTTCGACGACGGGCACCGGAGCTTCTGGAGAAATGCGAGAAACTTTTCCCCAGATAAAAGCGTCCAACATGAGGTCACCCACCACCAGGATATTTAACCGACGAAAACTGTCGATAGCCTGAGAGATTTGTTTGGCACTCCATTTCATAAATAAAAAGATAAACGCAGAGTGTATCAGAAGTATGCGCAAGAGTCGATCCTAGAATTTTTGATATCATGAAAATTCCCTGATTAGTACTTTGTCAGAAGTTTCTTATTTGATTAATATCCCAATGCATATCCGGGGGTTAGTGTATATTGGCAAGGACAGGCCTTTTTTTATATGAAACGTTTATTGCTTTTTGCCATTTCAATCATGCAGATAAGTACCGTGGCATTTGGTATGAAGGCCGAGGTAGCCGCGCTGAAATCTGCGCTTGGAACCGGGGATGCGAATAAGATCAATCATGCACTTGTTCAACTGAACATGGCGATACAAGAGCAGGAAGAGGGCGATAAAACGTCGTGGAATACCCCTTCTTCGATGCCCATACAGCGACGACAAGAAGTTCAAAACGTTCTTGAGTCTATTAAAAGTGATTTGACTGGATTGATCCCGGGAAACAACAAGACGATCTCCAGAAATGCAACCGTAATTCTTGGTTTTACATCTGGAGGAGACGAAGTTTATAGGGCGTTGAAACTGGCGCTTGAAAACTCGACAAGTGCTTCTGTTACGGCAAGCGCGTTTTACGCGCTGTATCAACTGGATGCTGCGGATGGGAGGGTGCGAGAAATTGCGCTTGGGCGAATCAGGGCATACGAGGATCGTTCT
>CAKUMP010000247.1 GCA_934667795.1 uncultured Chthoniobacterales bacterium
TTTATTTTGGACAGCAGTGTGCTCAAATATATTAGAGCATTCCTTTAAGGCGACATGTCGCTGGAGTTCCATGGAGGGTCCACGCAAATTGAAAAAACCACTGAAAGCTGAAATATGGGCCATCTGCCTGATGCTCTGGAGCCTGGGGATTTTGTATGGACAGGATTTTGGTCGCCTGGGAGAAAAGATCGAGCGAACGCCCTATGACGCTTATTTTGGCGAAGTGAAAAAAGTTCGGGAGGAATTAAAGAAAAAGACATCAAAAAAACTTCCTGAAATTCATTTTGATCAGGTGAAAAAGTGGCAGGCAACCTGTTATCGCTGGGAATATGTGCATCAGGCCGCTTATCACGCGCAGTCACCGGAAGCGACGGAAGAGAGCCGGAGTGGAGATTGTAAGGACAAAAGTTTGTGGCTGTGGTGGAAATTGCAAAACCCGGATGCCCGGCTTGTAGTGGGGAAATTAAATATCCATCAGCCGATTTTGCATGCATGGGTGATCTGGCCGCATGACGGGAAATGGTATGTGCTGGATCCTGCCTTTTACGACCGCCCTCAGGCAGTGGAAGATATTTTGTCGATAGAATATATTCCCTATTATTCGTTTGATGTGAATGGAAAATATAAACATCAGGAAAATGCGCCCTGAAACGGCAAGACCGGAGCAACACCCCATAAGCGCTAACTTGTTTTTTGATCCGCAGATTAACGCAGATTTTTTTAAAGGAATGTAGGGACGTAAAACTTTACATTAAAATGGTAAAAGATGTTTCTGCTATGGCTTTAAAATCTCACACAAAACACGAAATCTCGAAAAAGAATTTATCCGCAGATTGACGCAGATTAACACAGATTTTTTTTGGATAAGAATATTAGACAGGCTATTTCGCTTCGCGCTATTCTGCGTTAATCTGCGGATCCTTTCTCTTATTTTCCGAGTTCATGGATAAGTTAGCGCTTATGGGGTGAAGTGTACTAAAACGTTTGATTTTCCCTTGTTTTGGACAAACATGCTATTGCATGATATTTATTGTCTGAAGACGACATGATTAAAAAACTGCCAGAGCGGAAAAATCTATGGAGGATTGGGGTTGGAGCCGGACTGTTAGGAGGGCTTGCGTTTTTATTGCGTTACACTCTGAAATCTCCCCGCAAACAACGGCTGCCGGATGCCATGTCTCCGGCCATTTTTGCAACAAAAGTGTTTGAAGGCTCAAATGGAGAAATGCTTTATCATGTTTCCGGCAGTGGAGCACCGATTATTTTTATCCATTCCATTTTTGTAGGAGCATCCTCGTACGAATGGTCGCGTGTTTATCCCTCCTTCGCGCATCATTTTACCGTCTATGCACTGGATTTAGTCGGCTTTGGAGAGTCTGCCCGTCCGGCTCGCGCTTTTACAAATGATGATCATGTGCAATTATTGACAGAATTTATCCGCACAAAATGCGGGACAAAAAAGCCGGTTCTGATCGGCAGTGGGCTTGGTGGGGGGATTTGCGCGCAACTGGCATCCCAACACCCTGAACTCATTTCCCGCCTGATCTTATTAATGCCGACAGGCCTGACAGATTTTGGTCGTCAGCGGCTTTCCCGTCGAGCATCCATCCTGGCACGTCTTCCTGTTTTTAATCGTCTGGCCTATCGCAATTATTTATCCAGACCGACGCTCATCCAGGCATGGCTGGAACGTTATGGATTCAGTAACCCGGAATTAATTGATACTGAAATGCTGGATGTGATTTCTACCTGTGCCCAACAATATGGAGCAGAACATGCCATACGCGCACTCCTGGCCGGGAAGCTCAATCTGGACC
Organism: uncultured Chthoniobacterales bacterium; assembly: GCA_934667795.1. Classification (GTDB taxonomy): domain Bacteria; phylum Verrucomicrobiota; class Verrucomicrobiia; order Chthoniobacterales; family CAKUMP01; genus CAKUMP01. Next base: position 1,818 of record CAKUMP010000247.1, read on the forward strand.
TCGAGGACCGCCTCCGCTCGATCCCGCATCCCATTCATTTTATCTGGGGCGAACGCGCCGTTTTTCCTCCTGTGGAATGGGCTGAGCCTTATGTCGAGATTTGTGCGTCCGCACGTCTGACGACTATCGAAAATGCCGGGACTTTCGCTGCTCTGGAATGCCCCGGGGCGCTGATTCGCATTTTGCACGCAGACCTTATTCCTGATTTTCGTCTGGTGGAAGAAGCAAAGTAGGTGGCTTGGGGACTTTGGGGACTTTGGGGACTTTGGGGACTCAGTGGACCCGGGCGATGTGTCGCCGCACTAAATTTAGTCGAGCAACGCGTACCAGTTGTTGCGGCGGCGGGGTTCGAAGCCGGCTTCACGAATCAGTTTTTCAATTTCCTCTTTTTGTAATCGAAAAGAAGCACCTGCCGGGGTCACGACATTTTCTTCCATCATGACCGAGCCAAAGTCATTTGCGCCATAATGCAGGGCAAGTTGTCCGATTTTTGGCCCTTGTGTGACCCATGAGCTTTGCAGATTCGGGAAATTATCGAGATAAATACGCGAGAGTGCCTGCATCCGCAGGTATTCTGCTGAGCCGACTGGCTCCGCACGCAATTTGTTGTTTTCCGGCTGATAGGTCCAGCAGATGAAGGCGGTGAACCCACCGGTCTCATCCTGCGTTTCCCGTAAACGACGCAAATGCTCGACGCGATCTTCCACGGTTTCGACATGCCCAAACATCATGGTCGCACTTGAATTTAATCCCAGCTCATGCCCGATTCGCATAACTTCCAGCCAGTGGTCACTGTCACATTTCAACGGTGCAATCCGGTTCCGAACCCGATCTACCAAAATCTCTCCCCCACCCCCCGGAATAGACCCCAATCCGGCTTCCTTGAACTTTACCAGCACTTCCCGCAACGACATCCCGAATACTTGTGCAAAGTGGTTAAACTCCGGCGGACTAAACCCATGCACGTTGATATGCGGGTATTTTTCACGAATATGGCCGAGCATATTTAAATAAAAATCAATCCCCAGCTTCGGATGATGCCCCCCTTGTAACAACACCTGCACCCCCTCGTTTTCCGTCAGCTCATCCAGTTTCTGATCCAGCTCTTCTTCACTTAAAACGTACCCTTCCACGTCTTTTTCCGTCCGGTAAAAAGCACAAAACTTACAGTAAACGTTGCAAATGTTCGTATAGTTTACATTCCGATCGATAATATACGTGACAATTTCATTGCCGCGCCCGCCGTAAGCGTCTTTTTTAATCTGACGTCGCCGCGTGTTTGCCAGCTCTGCCAAAACCGGCATCGGCGCACGATAAAGTTCCAACAAATCATCTTCCGAAATCCGCTCTCCTGCCAGAACTTTATCCACTATCAATTCATCCACATTTGCTGCTACCATAACATTTGTACTATACTTTGACGTCTGCCAATGGCAAGCCTGCCGTCTCTTCTATATGATAAATATTTACCCGCTTCATTTCCATTTCATCCGTTTCACGCCACCCCAAAACCTGGCCGTTTTTCCCGTTTTGCTGTAAAATGTCTTTTAAACTCGATATCCTTGCGGAATTTCCGGACTTTCTTTTCGTCAATAAACCTCCCGATTTATTGATCCACCCGACGCGCCCCGGCGGCCCCGTGACACTCTGGGACCATCTTCGCAATGTTCTCGCTTTCGAAATTGCCAATGGCGGCCAGGTATCGATCATCACGCGCCTCGACCGCGATACCAGCGGCGTGGTACTCGTTGCAAAATCTCATGACGCTGCCAGTCAACTCCACCGGATGATCGAAGCCCACCAGATTCAAAAAGAATATCTGGCTCTGGTTTTCGGACACCCCACATGGGACACACAATCCTGCACCGCTCCCATCCTCCGCGAAGCCGATGTGTATCCCGATTTCAAAATCTGGGTGAAACAAATCGTCCATCCTCAGGGTGCTCCCTGTCACACCGATTTTACGGTGCTGTCCCGACACGATTCTCCTCATGGCCCCCTCAGCCTCATCCATGCCCGCCCTCACAGCGGACGCCTCCACCAGATTCGTGTCCATTTAGCCCATCTTGGACACCCAGTGGTCGGCGATAAACTCTATGGTCCCGACGACCAATGGTATCTTCGTGTCATGGATACCGGCTGGACCTCCGAAATGCAGCAGGCCCTCCTCCTCCCCAGACATGCCCTCCATGCGCATTCCCTCACTTTCACTCTCCACAACCAAACCTATCAAGCCACCGCCCCACTCGCCCCGGATATGATCATTTAGGAGTTTAGACACCACACGGGAAGAATTTGGA
>CAKUMP010000248.1 GCA_934667795.1 uncultured Chthoniobacterales bacterium
GAATACTTTCCAGAATGTTGTGCACCATGATGGGCATCATTACATTGAGTTCGAAATTTCCATTTGCTCCGCACCAGCTTGCTGTGGCGTCATTTCCAATCACCTGGGCGCAAATCTGCATCATGGCTTCGCACATGACCGGATTGACCTTCCCGGGCATAATGGAACTGCCTGGCTGTGTGGAGGGGAGGCGGATTTCTCCAATCCCGCAACGAGGTCCACTGCCGAGCCAGCGGATATCATTCGCAATTTTGAAAAGACTTACCGCAATGGTTTTCAATTGTCCGGATGCTTCCACTAATCCATCTTTCGCAGATTGTGCTTCAAAATGGTTTTTGGCTTCCCGGAAAGCAATCCCGGTCTTTTCTTTAAAAAGTGGCATCGTTTTGGCCGCAAATTCCGGATGGCAATTTAATCCCGTTCCAACAGCGGTTCCTCCCAGTGGAAGTTCTTCCAGCGCTTTGATTGCGGACTTGGCGCGCTCACCTGCTAACTCAATCTGGCGAGCATAGCCGGCAAATTCCTGTCCGAGACGTACCGGGGTGGCGTCCATTAAATGGGTGCGACCGATTTTTATAATGTCCCAGAATTCTCCGGACTTTGCTTCCAGTGCATTTTGTAAATTTGCGAGCGCAGGAATTAACTGGTTCAAAAGTGCCTCTGCGACTGCGATGTGCATGGCCGTAGGGATGGTGTCATTACTGGATTGTCCCATATTGACATCATCATTCGGGTGGACAGGATCTTTGGAGCCGATAGGTTTGCCTTCGAGTTGGGAGATGCGGTTTGCGATCACCTCATTGGCATTCATATTGGTACTGGTACCGGAACCGGTCTGGAAAATATCGACAGGGAAATGTTCATCCAGAGCACCATCGGCGACTTCCAGAGCGGCTTTTTGGATCAGCTCTGATTTTTCTGGAGCGAGTTTTCCCAGGTCGGTATTTACTTTTGCGGCAGCCCATTTCACCAGTCCGATTGCGCGGATGTATTCGCGGGAAAAGCGATACCCACTGATCGGAAAATTCAGGACGGCTCGTTGTGTGGAGGCTCCATACAGGGCAGTTTCCGGCACCTGCATTTCACCCATGGAATCTTTTTCTATTCTTGTATTCATGGTCATTTATTGAATTGCAATTATGAGAATTGCAAAGAGTTTTTTATTAAAATTAAAAAAACGGGACGGGTCAAGTTGGTTGATCCAGTCTAATCCGGGCTGCTGGTATTGGAAAGTTCCAGCGAACCGGCTGGGACTTCTGCTGTCTCAGGCTCCGGCGTCTTCAGGTAGGACGTGATAAACATCGGCGGAATATTCCCCAGAAAATATTCTGTTTTATAACGAGAAAAACATTTCGCATGCGACCGCAATTCATTTGTAAGCTGGTAAATAATAAAGGCAGAATGCGGTGCATCAGAAAGCGCATCAAATGTCGCCTGCACCAATGCCCGCTTTTTGTCCACCGGAATCATGCTGAATGGAATTCCCGAAACCACGTAATCACAATGTCTGATACCATGGTTCTGAAGAATCTCCGACAAGTGCGCGGCATCCTCATTTAAAATAATTACTCTGGGATCATTCGCGAATTGGGTTTTTAAGTGCTGATAAAATACTTCATCCAGTTCAAACAAAACGAGCTTTGAACCTGGCTGCAGATGCTCCAGAATTTTTCGACTATGGCATCCTTCGCCCGGACCAAATTCAATCACCACTCGAGGCTCGGAAAAATCCATGCGAGAAATTACTCTGGAAATTAACGCGCTCGAACTGGGAAACAGGTAGGCCACTTTTAACGGGTGCGCCAGAAATCTCTTTAAAAACATCCAATTCATGTAGCTATGCAATAAACCACATCTTTCCCCATGTCCAGATTCCTCCAACGTTTTTCTGTATTTTTTACAAAAATAGTGTAGGGGTGAGTATAGGACATTTTATTGATTTTAGCTGACAAATACTTGAAAATGCGATATTTTGATAAATGCTTAATGATTAGGCACGAATCTTGCCTTGCTATATTTGGTGTAAACCATACAACCAGGACTCAGATTATTAAATTTATACATATTTTGATGATAGATATATTTGGTGAAGGGGACAGAGAATGAGTATTGCTCCTAATGAAGATTTGGAAAATTCGCTAAAAAATTCGCAGAAGGTGAGGAGGGAACGAGAGCAGCATCTACCTGAGTTGATTACGGTAAAAGAAACCGCAGAATATTTGCGGATTCCTCTTCCTACGGTTTATTATCTGGTTCAGCGTGGGCAATTACCGGCAGTGCAAATCGGGGGGCGCTGGCGAGTAAAGAAAAACCTGATTGATCGGGATATCCTGGGAAAAGAAGAAAACGGGCAACCGGTGATCCTGATCGTGGACGATGAACCCCCGATACAGGAATTATATCGATTGTTTTTAAAAAAATATCCATTCTCGCGGGTGATTGTCGGAACGGCTGCAGAAGCAAAAACCGTTTTGCGTACCCAAAAGGTGGATATGTTATTTTTAGATCTGCATTTGCCAGATGAGGATGGTGATGCGATCTATGAGGTTGCACGGACGATACATCCAGATATGCCAATAGTCATTGTGACCGGTCTTCCAGAAAGCCGGATATTGGACAGGATATTGCGTTACGGACCTGTGACAGTTTTGCGTAAACCATTGGATTTGGAGCAATTGGCTCGAACAATGCGGATCCATGGATATGCAAGGGGAGAAAATGTTAATACCAAAACAACTAACCGCTAATGGAGGGTCATTAGCGTTTTTAAGGGAATAAAATGAAACGAACCGCAACAAAAAGAAAAAAGGCAAAGTTGGTACCAAGTGCGACAAAGAGCACCCGTCGCCCAGGGCGTAGAACCCTGGTGGAAGGGTTTGCACGACCTCCCTTGGCAAGGATGATTAAAATTCATCAGTTATTAGAAGCGCAGAAATATCCTAATTGTGCGAAATTATCCAAAGAATTAAATGTTTCTGCTAAAACGATCCAGCGCGATGTGGACTTCATGCGAGATCATATGGATTTACCTATTGATTATGAAAACACCAAGCATGGATTCTATTATACGAAACCTGTGGATAATTTCCCCAGGGTGCGTGTGACACAGGGCGAACTGGTTGCCCTGCTGGTGGCTCAAAAGGCACTGGAGCAGTTTCAAGGCACTCCTTATCACGAACCTCTGGAGTCCGCCTTTAGTAAATTGGCTACCGGATTGAGAGAAGAAGAAGGCGTCTCCTGGGATGACCTGGCTTCTAATGTCTCTGTACGTCCAGCAAGCGTTGTCGAAATCGCCCATCTGGAAGTTTTCGATGTCATCTCTCAAGCCACTATGGAACAACGCGAAGTCGAGTTTGAGTACCTGAAACTCGGTGCAAAAGCTCCAGAACGTCGCAAAATTCAGCCGTATCATTTATCCTGTATCGATAACCAGTGGTATGTTTTCGGAATGGATCTGGAACGGAAAAAAATGCGGACTTTCGCATTAAGCCGTGCCAGCAAAGCAAAGATCTTTAAACAGAAGTTTACAAAACCCGAAAACTTTGATCTGGAAAAATTCCTGGAAAACAGTTTTTCCGTTTTCAGTGGGGATGATACAGAAAACGTGAAGCTGGTTTTCAATGAAAACGTGGGACGTCTGGTCAGCGAAAGACGCTGGCATAAGTCTCAGGAAACCAAAAAACTGTCAGACGGAAGTGTGGAATGTACGTTTAATGTACTGATTACACCGGATCTGGAACGCTGGATATTAGGCTGGGGTGGGGGCGTCAAGGTTGTCTCGCCTGCAACCCTTAAAAAGAGCATTCAGGAGCAATTGCAAGACGCTCAGGCACAGTATAAGTAAGCAGTTTTTTAAAAATTGCGATTGTTAATCGACCCGGGTAGAGAAATCCTCATGCCCGGGTCGATTTTTCTTGCATTTATTTAAGAAATATGAAATGGTGTCCCCGTTTAATGAGAGTGGGTGGATGGGGAATGGTAGATTGTCGATTGGTTCACAAGGCGAACGGAGTTCGCTGTTGCAGCGGCGATTTGAAATCCGATGAACGGAAACGGCCGCAATGACTCCTCTTGGAATAACAAATATGACAATGAAATTATATGTAGGCAA
>CAKUMP010000249.1 GCA_934667795.1 uncultured Chthoniobacterales bacterium
GTGGTGATTGAGTCGGCTGAGTTTGTATTGCCGGTACCGGGAGGTGGCGTATCGTATGACCTGAATGCGCTGGCGATATTAATTCGGGACTGGAGTCATGACCCGGTATTTTTAAATTATGCCTTTGTCAGTTTTTTATTAGTGGAAGCGTTACAGGATTTGCATCCGCTTGTCGGACAGAATCCACGATCGGTTGCGCTGCGAGTCCCTCTGCCGGATCAGAAGGAGATTCTGGAATACCTGGAACACGAAAAGGACGCGGAAGGAAAGGAAGAGAAGACAGAAGAAGAAAAAGAAATGCTGGCCGGGTATTTAACCGGACTCACGCTTTCGTCGGTGGATCACATGTTGAAATTGCAACAGTTCCGAAAACAACCGGTTTCGATTCAGGAATTAGCAGAGATCAAGAAAGAACGGGTGGAAAAAGATTGTAATGGGCTTATCAGTTTTATTGAGAGTAAAAGATCGTTAGCGGATTTGTACGGGATGGAAGCGGTAAAAAGCTGGGTGCGTCAGGATCTGCAGCTTTGGGAAAAAGGGATGTTTGAAGTGATGCCGATGGGGTATTTGATTTCGGGACCGGTGGGGACAGGAAAAACATTTTTGATTGAATGCCTGGCAGGAGAAGCGGGAGTGCCGGTGGTGAAACTCAATAATTTTCGGGATAAATTTCTGGGAACGACAGAAGGGAACCTGGAAAAGATTTTTAAATTATTAAGAGGGTTAGGACGTTGTTTTGTTTTTGTAGATGAAGCAGATCAGGCATTAGGGAAGCGGGAAACGCAAGCGCATGATGGAGGATTGTCGGGCAGGATTTATTCCATGTTTGCACAAGAAATGAGTCGTCCGGATAATCGTGGGAAATTGTTGTGGGTATTGGCTTCGAGCCGTCCGGATTTAATTGAGGTGGATTTGAAACGTCCGGGACGTGTGGATGTAAAAATTCCGATTTTTCCGACGACGACCGCAGAGGAAGCGGCAGGGTTATTGGCCGCACTCAGCAAACGGAGGAAGGTGGGCGTTTCTGTGGATGAATGGCTGGCATTCAGGGAATGGTTGCCGGATTTACTGACTCCCGGAGCGGCAGACGCGCTGGCGATTCGATTATATCGCGCACAGGCGACTTCTCATGATAAACCCAAGGAAGTAATTCTGAAAGAATTATTGGAAGCGTATCAACCGCCTGTGGCATTGGAAGTTATGATGCGGCAAATTCAATTAGCCGTTGCAGAATCCACAGAACTGGAATTTGTCCCCGAAAGATTTCGCTCCCTCCGTTAATTCAGGAGTGCGGTGACACATCCTCCTGAAGGATACGTTTCACGCAAAGAGCGCGAAGGCCGCAAAGGTTTTTTTAGGGAAGATAAGGCAAAAAACAGGGATGTGGTGCGCTTTTTGGAAGGGTTTCACACAAAGGGAATTTAAAAATCCGGAACTTCTTCTTCGTGTCTTTGTGGCTTCGTGTGAGATACCTCTTCCAGCGTGTACCACTTCCCCCTTCTTCGTATTACCCATTTTAAAAATACCTTCGTGTGAAAATGAAAAGATGTGGGTAACGAGCAGGACGTGTCACCGCACTCCTAAGTTTTTTTGGAGAACTCTTCGTTAAGGAGATTTAATTCCTGGAGGAGACGTTCGACGGGGAGGCCGATGACATTACTGATGGAGCCGGAGATGGAATGGATGATGCGCTCTCCATGTTCTTGCGCGGCATAGCTTCCTGCTTTATCGAGGGGATCTACCAACGCCAGATAATTCTCGATATCCAGGGGCGATAATTTCAAAAACTGGACTTCCGATTGAACCGTGAAGGATTTGCCGATGTTGTGGTATAAGGAAATGAGCCAGACCCCGGTATAGACGTAATGTTTTTTCCCGGAAAGGTCTTGCAACATCAAGCGTGCATGGACACGGTCCCTGGGTTTTCCCAAAGGAATATTTTTGAGATAAACAAGTGTATCCGCGCCGATGACCAATGCATCGGGATGGCGTTGGGCAATTTCAAAGGCTTTTGCCTGTGCATGCTGCGCCACCAGTTTTTCCGGTGGCACGCCCGGGATAATCGGTTCTTCAATATCGGCTGCTTCTGTTTCGAACGAAATTCCGGCGGAGGTCAGAAGTTCAATCCGTCGAGGAGAGGCTGACGCCAGGATGATTCGTGGTAAGTAAGAAAGCTCCGGCATACACGAAATGTTAATTTGTTTAAATAAACAATGGGGAGAAAAATCAGCGGCTCAATTACCGGCTGGTGCCTGTGGCATCGCAGGCATTGCCATTTCTTTATACCCGTCCGGTACAACGAATTCGCTGTCTGCAATGTCATTCAACTGAATATCTTTAATCGTGATAACCGTCGTATCTGCGCTGCCTTGAACCCCTGTAGCAGTGGTTTTGAGCGGGACACCGGGAAGTGCCTTGGGCGCAGCCACTTTTCCGCCGGTCACTTGCTTGGAAAATTCGGATTCCTGAAGAAGTTCCATTTGTTTCAGGATTTTTTCTTTCTCAGGATAATCTTCTGCGATCAGGAGGGTGATGGTCGTCCCATCTGACTGATAAGTGTATTCTTTACACTCGTGCCCATTAATGGTTTCGGTGTTTCCGGTTGCCACCAGTTCGGGTTCGGTGTCGGAAGTGTTTTGGTTGTTGGAAAATGTCTTGGTGAGCGAAGCGAGTTGATTTCCGGACATTTTCATCGCCATTTTCTGGCCATGCATGAGTGTCACAACATCGCCGGATTTTGCATCCACGATGGAAGTCGCCTGCTCTCCGAGGTCGATACGGATTTTATCGGCTTTAAACTTGGAGGTCATGGTCAGGTTCTGGCCCTGGGCTTGAACGTCCTGAACGATCGTCAGATCGGCTTGAAGCGTAGAGACAAATGTGAAGACAAGAGTGACAAATGCAAAAAGAAAATGGGGTTTCATATGCGGATACGTTAGCACAATGTTTGGAAGGATAAAGAAAAAAGATCAGCTAGTTTTTTATTTTTGATTTACTTGCTCCAATTTTTTCAAGAAAGAGTGGAAAAATGCGCAGAATACATTTTTTAAGGAAAATGGCTGTGTTTATGCGGTTATGACACGTTGGGGGTGGTAAAGTTTGAATTGTCCAAGATTTTATATTGCAGCATTTGGAGAAATGGGAATATAGGTTAAATGATATGGGAAAGGACAACATTTATTGGGTAGATGGGGAATTTCTTCCTGCATCTGAAGTGAAGATTCCGGTGGGGGATCTGGCATTTACGCGCGGGTATGCAGGATTTGATGCTGCGAGGACGTATCAGCGATGGCCATTTTTACTGGATCAGCATATTGAGCGATTTTTTGGGACATGTGAAGGGATGTGGATGCAGGTGCCGGTAAGCCGGCAGGAGTTGCGGAAAATTGTTTTGGACACGGTGGAGAAAAGTACGCATAAGGAATGTTTGATTCGGTTTTACCTGACAGGTGGGCTTGCGTCCGGATTTATCCCGGAGCCGGGGCGTCAGAGCCTGCTGGTGATGGTGGATGAAATGAAGGGAGTATCAGAGGAGCTTTTACAAGGAGGAATCCGTTTGTTCCCGGGAACAGGTCAGCGGAATTTTCCCGCCATCAAATCGACCGATTATCATGCGGCCGTGATGAACACGATCGTGGCGCGTCAGCAGGGATTTCATGAGATGATTTTTCTGAACGACCAGAACGGAGTTCTGGAAGGAAGTACCTTCAATTTTGGGGTATGGGCAAATGAAGTGGCGGTCATTCCTGAAGCAGAAGTGCTGGAAGGATTGACAATGAAGTTTTGTCTGGAGTTATTAAACGAGGCAGGCGTGAAAGTTGAACGCCGATCGGTGACTCTGGATGAACTGAAAGACGCGGAAGAAGTTTTTATCACTTCCAGTACAAGAGAACTTTTGCCCGTGGTTCAGGTGGGAGATGTCCAGATCGGATCCGGAAAACCGGGCGATTGGGTAAGAAATTTTCTGGAAAAATTCCAGCAAAAGGCAACTCAACGGTGCCTGGAAGAAAAAGAAAAGGGCGTTTAACCCAAGTTTCTTATAGGGGGCTGGGAAGGCGTATAAAATCAAGGGGGTTCGCCAAAAGGCACTACAAAGTCGTC
>CAKUMP010000250.1 GCA_934667795.1 uncultured Chthoniobacterales bacterium
TGATCGACTTCAATCAAATAATTTATGCTTGAGCAATTTGGGATAAGGAAGATGATAGGATGATGAATTTGGGGATACCTGGTAGAGAATATGTCGAAGGATTGGTTCGTCAGACCGTGTATGGGCTGGCGGGACAAGAGTCGAGGAATGTTTCGGTGGCTCCACAATTAGTTGTCAATAGCAGTGCGCGGCACATGCATATTACCCAGGAAAACCTGGAAATTCTTTTTGGTCCCGGGACGCAACTGGAAGTTCATAAGTGGTTGTATCAGGACGGACAATTTGCTTCTACCGCGACAGTGACATTAATTGGTCCGAAGAAGCGGATCATTCCCAATTTACGTATTCTGGGGCCTTGTCGGAACCTCACTCAAATTGAATTAGCCTATACTGATGCGATTCAATTAGGTCTGGATATACCGGTTCGCCCCAGTGGGGACATTGAAGGGACGCCCGGGGGTTATGTCATGGGGCCACATGGGATGATCGAAATGAAAAACGGGATTATCCGTGCAGCGCGTCATGTGCACATGCATCCGAATGATGCAGCCTTTTATGGGGTGAAACATCTGGACATGATGAAACTGCGTGTCGTGTCGAATCAATGCACGACGACCTTTGAAGATTTGCTGGTGCGGGTGGATCCTTCCTTTAAACTGGAAGTGCATATTGACACCGACGAAGCGAATGCGGCCCACCTGGATCAGGCCAGTAAAATAGAATTACTACGGTAAACAAAGTAAAAGATTTTCTGAAGAAATTTAGAATTCGTTTGCGGAAATTTGTTAAGTTAAGCAAAATCAATCAAACTAATAAAAAACATGAGTGAAGCAATAGGATTAATTGAAACTCGCGGATATGTCGGACTTGTGGAAGCAAGCGACGCTATGGTGAAAGCCGCGAACGTGGAACTGGTAAAATCGATCTCTATCGGGGGAGCGTTAGTAACCACGATTGTGACGGGAGACGTAGGTTCCGTGAAGGCCGCAGTGGAAGCTGGTCGGGAAGCTGCCCAGCGCGTTGGCAATCTGGTTGCATCCCATGTGATCGCCCGCCCAAGCCCGGAATTACTGAAATTTTACACCGCCTGATGTTGTGGGTTGATTCCTTCACCCCATACATCTTTTTTTTTAAAAACCATTTTTCAGCTCCACTAACTACCGGAGCGCGTTAAAAAACAACACATTAATATTATGGCTGGACAAGCAATTGGAATGATTGAAACCAAAGGGTTGAGCGCACAGTTTGAAACGACTGACGCGATGCTCAAGGCTGCAAACGTCGAATTAATCGGCTGGGAAAAAATTGGATCCGGATTTGTTTCCGTTTTCGTAAAAGGCGATGTTGCTGCAGTGAAAGCTGCTGTGGAAGCAGGCGCCACCGCAGGTGCCGCTATCGGAGAAATCGTAGCAGTACACGTGATCCCACGCCCTCATGAAGACCTGGTGAAATTGGGGAAATTCCTCAACACGGCACCAAAAGCAACCGCATCCAAGTAAAATACTGCGTATTTGAAACTCTGAAAGATGCCATCTAACGCTACCATCTCTTCATCTGGAAAATTCCTGATTGCCAACCTTGGCAGCACATCGTTTAAATTTCGTTTATACGAAATGCCATCTGAACGCTGTCTGGCCAAAGGCGGCATTGAACGAATTGGCAGTGAAACGGCACCCTGGAAACTGGAAATCACCGGGGAAGAACCGGTCACCGGGACTTCTCATTTCTCGGATCATGCGGAAGCAATTGCGCATGTCGGCGAATTCCTTTCCGGTCGGGTTCTGGAAAATTTCCAGGAACTGAAAGCGGTTGGATTCAAAACGGTGATGGCAAAAGATGTTTCAGGAACACAATTTCTGACAGAAGATGTGCTGAAAGCGATGGAGGAATTGAATGCGGTGGTCCCCGCGCATAACCCGCCTTACATTGCAGCCGTTCGGGCATTTAATGTCCTTGCTCCCGGAATCCCTTGTATTGGAACATTTGAAACGGCATTCTACGACCATGTTCCCGAATATAACAGCCGTTTCCCGATCCCGCTGGAATGGGAACAAAAGTTCGGGATTCGTCGTTATGGTTTCCATGGCGCAAGTCATCGCTTTGTCACAGAAAGAGCTGCGGAGTTAGCGGGATCTAAAGAACAGCGCATCATTTCCTGCCATCTTGGAGGAAGTTCTTCTATCGCGGCGGTGAAAAATGGAGTGGCGATTAATTCCAGTTGGGGGATGACGCCACAAAGTGGACTTCCGCAAAATAATCGCGTGGGGGATTTTGATGTATTTGCCCTCATCCATTTGTTGCGCAACTGCAATATGACCCTGGATGAAGTGGAATCGGCATTGTCCAAAGATTCCGGATTAAAAGGGATGTCCGGACTTTCCTCCGGCGACATTCGGGATCTCCTGAAAGCTGTAGAAGAAAATAATCAAAATGCACAGATTGCGCTCGATGTTTTTGTCGCTCAGATACGTAAATATATCGGTCAGTTTTTGATGGAACTGAATGGAGCGGACCAGCTTGTACTTACCGGTGGGATTGCAGAAAACAATCCCCTCCTCCGCACCAGAATCTGTCAGGATCTGGATTTCTGTGGTATCCATCTGGATCCCGAACGCAATGCCAAAACCGGTGCCGAAGAAGCATTGATCAGTACGCCGGAGTCTAAAGTCCAGATCCGTGTGATTCCGACCAATGAAGAAATCATCATCGCTCGAAACGCCTGCAACCTCTTAAACGCTACCGCTTCCCTCCCCCAACCCCAACATGTCTGCTGACAACTTTTAAATTAAACATTTTTACTTCACTTTAACCTATTAAACGAAATTAAAATTATGCAACAAGCAATTGGAATGATTGAAACCCTTGGATTGATCGCTTTAGTCGAAGCTACGGACGCAATGCTGAAATCCGCGAATGTGGAATTAGTAGGACCTATGACCCAGGTGGGAAATGCGATGGTAACAGTTATCGTACAAGGGGATGTGGCTGCCGTAAAAGCAGCGACAGAAGCCGGACGTGCTGCCGCCCAATCCCTCGGGGAAGTCGTTTCCGTTTCGGTGATTGCTCGTCCTCATGGTGACATCGGCGCGGTTCTTCCACGCTCCAAGTAATCCGCTGGCGCTGTATCCCCTTACGGAATCAGCCCGGTTACACTCGTAACTCCTTTATCATATGATTCTTGCCAGAGTCGAAGGGTCGCTTGTCGCGACGAAGAAAAACCCCAAAATCACGGGGCGTAAGCTTCTTTTTGTCCGTCCCCTTATTTTGGACTCTCCGACGGATACAGAGCTTCGCCTGGGGAAAAACACCCTGGTCGTGGTAGATGATCTTGGTGCGGGTGAAGGAGAAGTGGTGCTGGTGGTACAAGGCAGCTCTGCTCGCCTCGGGATGTCTGACAAGGATTGTCCGGTGGATGCTGTGGTCATTGGAATTGTAGATACGGTAGATCTACGGAAAAAAGTTATTTATAAATCGCATTAGCCCTATTTGGAATCATGGATGAAGTCTTCATAAAACGCGTGGTGGGAGAAGTTCTTTCCCGCCTGAATCAACAATCTGCAACTGCCCAAACCGCAACGAACTTCCGCGGGAAATTTGGTGTCTATGAATCCATGCAGGATGCCGCCACCGCTGCACATGAATCTTTCCTTCTGCTCCAAAAAGGCGGGATCGAAGCACGTCGCAAAGCCGTTGACGTCATCCGGAAACTCAGTCGCCAGAATGCGGCGGACTGGGGACGTATCGAGTTTGAAGAAACCAAAATCGGACGCCTGGAACATAAAATCGAAAAACTTCAGATCTGTGGCGACCTGGTTCCCGGTGTGGAGTTTCTTTCCCGTCAGGCATTCACAGGCGATTTTGGTCTGACATTAATTGACTATGCCCCCTGGGGCGTGATCGGTGCGGTGACTCCTTCTACGCACAGTGTTCCTACGCTGACCGGTAACGCGATCAATATTCTTTCTGCTGGTAATGCGGTTGTTTTCAATGCGCACCCGAATGCTGCAAAATGCGCAGCGATTGCGGTTCGTGCGTATAACGAAGCCATCTATCAGGAAGTCGGGATTTCGGATCTTCTTACAACCGTGATCAAACCCACGC
>CAKUMP010000251.1 GCA_934667795.1 uncultured Chthoniobacterales bacterium
ACATTGGAATCCGTGACAAAACCATGGCTCTGTCCCTAATTGACGCTCTGACAAAACAATAGCTCTATCCCTAATTGATGCTCTGACAAGACAATAGCTCTGTCCCTAATAGGACGTTGCAGTAATCTTTAATTAGTGACTAATAATGAGCGTCTCTCCCACTTTCGGTTACAAATTTCTGCAAGCAGGCAGGGATAATTCTTTTCTCGTCCCTCTCGTCGCGCATACAGTCCTTTCATGCAGGAAACCTATCCCCAAATTTCTTCTCCCCATGTCCATCCGGTGCCCGTACACGACTTTTCTCCGAAGTTCCCCTCCAAACCTGAAAACAAATCCATTCAGGAACTTCCTCTCAGCGACCGTCCGAGAGAGAAACTGCTTCAATTCGGGGCTGATGCACTCAGCAACAGCGAACTTTTAGCCATTTTACTTCGAACCGGCATCCCTGGCTGCAATGCGTTGACGCTTGCACAAGAGCTTATTCAGCGTTTTGGCTCTCTTCGTACGCTTTCGCGTGCAGCGTTGGAAGAAATCACTGCCCTGCGAGGAATTGGTCCGAGCAAAGCCATGCCCTTGATCTGCGCGTTTACCCTCGCCACCCGGCTCGCCCGTGAGCAGGCAACCGTCCAGACCATTTCCACTGCCCGACAAGTTTACGATTTCCTGGGGCCCGAAATGCAACAACTCTCCGTGGAATCGCTACGGGTTCTGCTTCTCGATACCCGACATCACCTTATTCGCGTTCAGGAAGTTTCACGAGGGAGCATCAACGAAAGTATTGCGCATCCTCGCGAAATCATCCGGCCAGCCATCCTCCATTCGGCCTACGCCATCATCCTTGTCCATAATCACCCCTCCGGCGACCCCTCCCCCAGCAGCGCCGACATCCAACTGACCCGACGTATCCTGCAGGCCGGAAAAATTTTCCAAATCCCGCTTCTCGATCACATTATCATCGGGTATTCTAACCAAAACCAACAAAATCCCTATTACAGTTTTCAAGAATCAGGTATTATTCCCGACTTATGAATATCCATCCAACCGCACAGATCTCCGCCGAAGCCAACATTGCTCCCGAGGTGATTATTGGCCCAAATGTTGTAATCGAGGGGCCTGTCCGCATCGACGCTCATTGCGTCATTAAAGCCAACTCTATCCTCACCGGCTGGGTGGAAATTGCTGAAAACAACCAGATTGGTTATGGATCCATCATTGGTGCCGAGCCCCAAAGCCATGATTTTTCTCCCACCACCCACTCCGGAGTCAAAATCGGTCCTTCGAATATCATCCGGGAATATGTGACGATTCATCGCAGTCTTTACCCCGAACAATGCACCGTGTTAGGAGAACACAATTTTCTGATGACCGGTGCGCATCTCGGGCATGACTGCCTGATTGGCGATCATAATACGCTTGCTAACAATGTTCTTCTGGGCGGGCATGTGGAAATTCTTAATAATACCTTTCTTGGCGGGGGAGCAGGGTTTCATCAATTTGTGCGAATTGGTTCTCTTGCAATGATTCAGGGGAATGCATCAATTTCCAAATCCATTCCCCCTTTTACGATCGCATCCAAACTTAACGAAATTGTCGGACTCAACGTCATTGGACTCAAACGTGCCGGGTTTTCTTCCGAAACCCGCCTGGAAATCCAAAAAGCGTACAGACTCATGTATCATAGTGGGCTGAATTTCTCTCAGGCCCTCGCGAAAGCCGCTGAGGACACCTGGTCTTCTGAAACCACCCCGTTTTTTGAGTTTTTCCGTGCCCCTGGAAAAAAAGGAATCTGCGGGGCTCCACGCGCTTCTTCAAAAAGAAATTGATCTTCCAGCAATTCTCTTTCTTTACATTTCCCCCTTTCTTCTTCTAAATCAGCTAACTGGGGAGAGTTCCCATCACGATTTATCATATCACGAAAACCTATCATGAAAATTTTTGTTACCGGTGGAGCCGGGTACATAGGCAGTATTTGCGTAGAACACCTTCTCGAGCATGGTCACCAGATTGCCGTTTTTGATAATCTTTCCGAAGGGCATCGCAACGCAATCCATCCGAACGCCGCCTTTTTTCAAGGCGACCTGGGTGACCCACACACGCTCAGCCGTGCAGTCGGAGAGTTCCAGCCCGATGCGGTGATGCACTTTGCTGCAAATGCTCTCGTGGGCGAATCGATGGAAAACCCTTCCAAATATTTTATCAACAACGTGTCCTGTGGGATTCATCTGCTGGATGCGATGGTGACCCACAAGGTGCCCCGCCTGGTTTTTTCCTCTACCTGTGCAACCTTTGGACAACCCGAACACGTCCCCATTGATGAATCTCTTCCACAGGCTCCCATCAACCCGTACGGCGAATCAAAACTGATTTTTGAAAAAATCCTCCGCTGGTATCATGAAATCCATGGAATCACGTATGTCGCTCTTCGGTATTTTAATGCGGCAGGCGCAACCGAGCGCTACGGGGAAGATCACCGCATCGAAACCCATCTCATCCCACTGACACTTCA
This sequence comes from uncultured Chthoniobacterales bacterium, assembly GCA_934667795.1. GTDB lineage: Bacteria > Verrucomicrobiota > Verrucomicrobiia > Chthoniobacterales > CAKUMP01 > CAKUMP01. The sequence continues at coordinate 2,507 of CAKUMP010000251.1, forward strand.
GGTCGCACTCGGAAAACGGGAGCATATCAGCGTGTTCGGAACCGATTATGACACACCAGACGGAACCTGTATCCGGGATTATATTCATATCCTTGACCTCGCCCAGGCCCATCGTCTCGCCCTCGATTCCCCCAAAAGTGCCTGCTACAACCTCGGAACCGGTGGAGGAACTTCCGTCCGTGAAATTATCGATTGCTGCCGAAAAATCACCGGACACGCAATTCCATCCCAGGATTTACCACGTCGCCCGGGGGACCCCGCCCGCCTCATCGCTGCTTCATCCTTGATTCAGTCTGAACTCGGATGGGTCCCGGAATACCAGAATATCGAAACCATTATCCAAAGTGCCTGGAACTGGCACCAGAAACACCCAAACGGGTACGGAGATTAAAACATCTTCATATCATGCATTTTCCCACTTGGCATTTTCCATTTCAATCGTTACCCTCTTCACGTCCATGAAAACCTGGCTGAAATTTTTACTACTTCTTTCCATTCCTACTTCCATTTACGCACAGTTTGGCGGTGGGTTCAGTGATGTCCCTGTCATTATCGACGCAAAAAATAAATACGCCGAAGGCGGGGTCGCTATCGCAACCGATGATGTAAGCATTTTTTACGAAAATGTTCAGATCTTCTGCGATTACGCGGAATACAATTCCGATACGCGCGACATCCTCCTCCGGGGACGTGTCCGTATTTATAGAAACGACTTGATCTTCTCAGGAGAACGCGCAGTCTATAATATGGAAACGAAAACCCTTCGGGCATCCGATTTCTCCGGAACCACCAGCCCGTTTCTTTTCGCTGCGGACACCATCAGCACAATCGGTCCCAATGCTTACAATATCCGTAAAGGGATTATGACAACACATGATTCCGCTGACCCTGATTACCATTTCCAGGCAAAAACCATGCGCGTATATCCAGATGATCGCGTGATTTTTAAACATGTGACACTTCGTCTGGGTAAAATCCCGGTATTCTGGTACCCTTACCTCTACCAGTCCCTCCGTGAGGATATGGCATTTACAATGGCTCCCGGATATTCTTCCGTCTGGGGGGCATATCTGTTGACAAATTATACATTTCCACTCAGCGAAAAAGCTTCCGGATCTCTTCACTTTGACCTTCGAGCCGATCGTGGAGTCGGAGTTGGATTTGACAGCGATTTTCGTTTCGGAAAAGATGACCGTTCCTGGGGGAATTTCCGTTCGTATTATGCACATGATACCGGCACCGATATCAATACTACCAGTCTCGCCCGTGAGCAGATCGATGTGGACCGCTATCGTCTCTCATTCCAGTCACGCACGTATTTTACCGATGATGTATACGCGAATGTCGATATTAACAAACTAAGCGACAGCCTCTTCATGGAAGATTTTTTCCGTGCAGAATTTATCACGAACCCACAGCCCGATAATTACGTTTCTCTTACAAAATGGAACGAAAATTACACGATCACCGGGATCGCTCGCGCGCAAATCAACGATTTCCAGCCCACCACCGAACGCCTTCCGGAAGTCGTCTGGGATATCAAACGCCAGGAAATTAAAAATACCGGGTTCTTTTACAGCGGAGAAACCGGCTT
>CAKUMP010000252.1 GCA_934667795.1 uncultured Chthoniobacterales bacterium
AACGGTACGTTGGTCGGCGCTCCCAGGCGATGCTCCCAGCAATTTATTTTTATTTTGAGCGGGAGTGGGTATAGTACGTTTACATGGCTGGGGATAAATATGACATTTTGATTCTGGGAGGTGGTTTTGCAGGCATATATGCTGCGAAGACACTGCGTAAAAAACTTTCTCGCGACGGGTACCGCATTGGCATTATTTCGGCAGAAAACCACATGGTTTTTCAGCCCATGTTGCCAGAGGTTGTAGGCAGTTCGCTTTCTCCACGTCATGTAGTGAATCCCATCCGCCTCCTCTGTAAAGGGGTGGATGTGCTGAAAGGGGAAGTAGAAAAAATTAATCTCGCCACGCGCACCGTGGTGTTAAATGCCGGGTTCTTTACTCCGCCACATACGCTTCATTTCGAGCATCTGGTTCTGACACTGGGAGCAAAAACCGACCTTTCCCGCATCCCCGGGATGCCGGAACACGCATTGCTTATTCAGAATGTCGGGGACGCAATGAAACTGCGCTCCACGATCATCTCTCGAATGGAAGAAGCAAACCTGGAAACCGATCCCGGAATCCGCAAAAAACTGCTCGAATTCATTATTGTCGGCGGGGGCTATTCCGGAGTGGAAACGGCCGGGCAAATCATGGACCTCTTGCGCGAGATCCATAAATTTTACCACCAGGTTGATAAAGACGATTTTTCCGTCACTTTGATTCATTCCAGGCCGTATCTTTTGCCGACAATGAAAGAATCCCTGGGAGAATATACAGCCACGCAGTTGCGTAAACGGGGCGTGGAAGTAATTCTGAATCGCCGCGTAAAGTCCGTGACCGCAAAGCAAGTGCTTTTGGATGATGACACCACTATTTCTGCTGCCACGGTTATTTCCACTGTTGGGAATGCGCCACATCCTTTAATTCTGGAATTGGGAAAACTGCCCGACCCTGCTCTCGCACTTCCAGTCCAGCAGGGACGCGTGCTCACCAACACGTATTGTCAGGTGGTGGACCATCCCCATATTTGGGCCGCCGGAGATTGTGCTGCGGTTCCTTTGCCGGCATCTCCCGAAACGTTTTCCCCTCCCACTGCTCAATTTGCCATGCGTCAAGGAATCTGCCTAGGACGTAACCTTGCGGCCACGCTCCTCAATAAGCCCATCAAGCCGTTTTCATTCAAAGGTCTGGGCGAACTCGCTGTGATCGGACACCAGACCGCTGTCGCCAATATTTTAGGCCTGCACTTTTCCGGATTTTTTGCCTGGTGGCTATGGCGGAGTATTTATTTATCGAAACTCCCGGGGATCGAACGCAAACTCCGCGTCGTGATCGACTGGACGCTCGATATTTTCTTTCCGCGTGACATCACCTTGCTCAACCCGCGTTACACCACCGCATTTTCGTCGATGTATCTCGCGCCGGGGGATTATTTATTCAAAAAAGGGGAACCTGCATTTTCATTTTATATGGTCAAATCCGGCTCTATCGAAATCCGGGAACCTGAAGGTGCACTCATCAAAACTATTAATCCGGGAGGACATTTCGGTGAACGCGCACTCCTGAATGATAAAATCTGGAAATTTGATGCTATCGCAAAAACCGATGCACACCTGATCGCACTCAACACCGCCTCTTTTCAAAAGCTCGTGGATTCCAGTGGGACATTCTCTCGCATCCTTCAAAAAACGGCTCAAACCTACCAGTCACAGGCAGAAATTGACCAAATCCTCTCGGGTCTCCCGTTACGCCTGCGAAAAAATCCTGTGCACACCCTGATGATTCCGGATCCAGTGACGATTCCCGCAAATGGGCTTGTGGATAACATCGTTCCGATTCTCCAGAGCCAATGTCACAGTTCTTATCCGGTAGTGGATCAAAATAACAAAGTCACTGGCGTCCTGCGTCGCACTGATTTTTATAACTGGTTACAAAACCACGAACACCGCCCCGATGACACCATCGAAACCTGCCCGCTCCTGTCGCCAGTTTTCGTTCACCCCGAAGAATCCCTGGAAACCCTTTTCGAACGTATGATCCACGCCGGGATGTCAAAGGCCGTCGTCATTGATTCCAGTCAGACATTTTTAGGGTTCATTACCCTCTCGGATCTCATCCATGTCGCCATGGCGGCAGTTTAACCCAAGAAAGATCCGCAGATTCAAGGCTGAAAAGATCCGCAGATTGAAGCAGATTTTCGCAGATTTTTTTAGAAGAATAAGAGGAAGAAAGTTTGTTTTTTATAGGGGTAGATTTGCATCTGTTTGAATTGGGCTTGGACACAATAATAAATTTAAAAATAAAGAATAATCTGTGTTAATCCCGTTAATCTGCGGATAAAAACCTGGAGAACTGATCTGTCGCAACCTGCTGGCCGCAAGTGCTATTCGTCGAAACGTCCCCGCACCCGACGGGGACGTCGGCGCTCCCAGGGGAATGACGCATTACCGCGCTCCCAGATATTTTTCGAGCCATGCGAAATAACGGGGGTTGCCGGCGTCGAGGTCCAGTGCGACCACTTCCGGGGTGTCGTAGGAATGCAATTCCACGATCGCTTCTTCTACCTTGAAATACAAATCCGATGCCGTTTTATAAATGGCCAGCACTTCCGACGATTCCTGCATTTTCCCTTCCCATTCATACAGGGAAGTCACGCCGGGTAATAAATTCACACACGCAACCAGTTTTCGCTCCAAAAGAATCCGGCTGACGCGCTTGGCTTCTTCCTGGTCAGAAAAGGTGGTCCAGATGAATTGGTATCCTGATTTCATGACGTCGTGGTCTCGCTGCTTGTGATCTGATTTTTCAATTCTTCCAACTCCGCTTCAAGCGTCTTTACTTTTTCAAAAAGACGAGGCAAGCGTTTTTCCAGTGCCAAACTTACATTTTTCTCTCGCATCGGCCGTGCCGGGCTACCAAACCATTTTTGTCCCGCGGGAATATCATCTTTAATTCCGCTTTGTGCGCCGACCAGCACCTGGTCGCCAATTTCAATATGTCCGTTCACCCCCACTTGTCCCGCCAGAATCACATAATTTCCTAACCGGGAACTTCCAGCAATCCCCACTTGTGCCACGAGGAGAGAATGTTTGCCGACCACCACATTATGCGCAATCTGCACCAGATTATCGATCTTACACCCTTCCTGAATCCAGGTTTTCCCAAAACGCGCCCGGTCAATCGTCGTATTTGCTCCAATTTCCACATCGGAATCAATCTGCACAATTCCGACCTGTGGAATTTTCTGATGCCGTCCATTGATAAATTCAAATCCATATCCATCACTCCCCACGACCACTCCCGGTTGTAAAATAACTCGATCCCCAATCTGACACCGCTCCCGTATCGTCACATTCCCGTAAAATAAACAATCTGCCCCCACTGTCACATGATTTCCAATCACCACTCCCGGCTCAATCACCGTTCTATCACCAATCTGCGCGTGTTCTCCAATCACCACGTTTGCTCCAATACAAACCCCTTCCCCCAACTGGGCAGAATCCGCCACCACTGCCGAAGCATGCACCCCTTCAGGCAGTTTTTCCGGAACAGGCGCAAACAACTCCACCACCTGGGCAAATGCCGCCGATGGATTTTCCACACGAATCAACCCAACAGAAAGTTTCTCCTCCCAGTCCTGAGGCACCAGCACTACCCCGGCACACGTCTTTCTTAATGCGTCCGCATATCGGCGATTTCCAAAAAAGGAAGCATCGCCCTCTCCCGCATCCTGCAAGGCAGCGACTCCTGCAATTTCTTTACTCCCCTCCCCACAAAATAATTCCCCACCTACTAATTCACAGATTTTCTCAATCGTCGTCATAAAATAAAAAAATACCCGGTCTTGACATCTTATAGCGTCCAGACCGGGTATCTACAATTTTATTATTTATCAGGTATTTAAGACACTGATTTCCGTCTCTTACTCTGCTGCTGGTTTAGCGGTACCGCCGGATTTTGCATTCAGAGCCTTGATCACATCTTCACTGAAATCAAATTTGCTATCGGCATATACGACCACTGGTACGCCATTCACGCTGGGGCCTGTGGAATCAAACACCAGGGCATATCCTTTTTCTTTAATGATTCCCTGAATGATTTCATTG
>CAKUMP010000253.1 GCA_934667795.1 uncultured Chthoniobacterales bacterium
CGTGAAAACGCTGGCAGGAGTTAATAAAACCCCAATGAGAACTCGGAAGGTTGTTGAGAGGGATATTGTCGTAAGACGCAAGAATCACATTTCCTCCACGCTTCATCCAGACGTCATACATTTCTTGTGAAAGCAATGCTTGTGTCATGAGAACTTCATGATTCCCTAACAAAGGAATTAGATGCGTTTGCTTTTTAAGATTTAATAATTCTGTAATGACTCCTCGTGACTCTGTCCCACCGGAAACATAATCCCCGAGCGTAATAATCGTATCGTCAGAAGTAGGAGAAAGCCACTCCAGCAAGGAAACCAGAGCAGTGCGATGTCCGTGAATATCACTGATAACTAAAAGACGAGGACTCTTCATTGAGGGTGCTTCATACGTAAAACAGAATAAAAAAGATACGAACACATAACGGATGTGTCAAATGAGAAGAACAGATTACAAACCCACGTAGAGAAAATTTAGGTGTGTGGGGATATGTTTGCGCTTTAGGGTTTGAACATTTTTACATGATTTTTATTCACATAATAATGAGCTGTCCCTTACCTTCCGAATGGAATGGGGCGTATTTGGAGTGCGGCGGTTTCCGCCGCTTTGGATCATAGCGCATGGGATGTCCGAGCATCCTTCGTATGGCGAAACTTACACGTCATTCGAACCAAAGCGGTGCAGAGCCCCGCACTCCAAATACGCTCCATCCTATCAATCTCTCTTTTTTATTTTGAGTTTTTAAACTACACGCGTTGTTTCCCGGGGGATTAACTCTGGCTTTAAAACGATATGCTCAAATTTAGTATTTGGGTTTTCGATATGGTGCAAGAGAATTTCAGTGGCATGATTGGCCGCTTTCACGAGCGGTTGTCGCACAGAAGAAAGCGGGCAGGGGAGGATACTGGCCACGCGTGAATCGTCAAATCCAATGACGCCAATATCTTCCGGGACACGGATGCCACGGCAGGAAAGCGCCTGCAGCACTGCAATGGCAAGCATATCATTCGCTGCCGCAATGCCGTCGATGGATCGGGAACAAGATACAAGTTTTGCCGCCAAATCTTGTAACAATTCATTATGTCCGCTTGCTGTTGAAGAAAACATCGGCAACGCATTAAAATCCAGACCATATTTGTCACATGCTTTACGCCACCCTTTCAAACGTGCTTGAATAGAAGGGGCATTGAAAGCAGTACAAATGAAGGCTAGTTTCCGACGCCCTGTCTGGATCAAATGTTCCACCATTTGATAGGCGCCATTTTCAAAATCAATCTGAACGTGATTATGGGGGAATGGTGCTTTTTCATTGAAAATAACAAAAGGAATTTTGGCTTCACGTAAAATTTTCCAGGAAGTACACTTTGTTTTGGTTGCCGGAAATCCTACGACACCATCCACGCGTCTTCCTGTCAGATCCCGCATGTTTTTTTCTTCCAATTCCTGCAGCCCTTGATGAAAAGAACCTATCATCTGATAATGGTGACTTCGAATGTTTTGTTCAAAGTGATCAATTAATTCAGCCGTTACTTCCACAAATGAGGTCGCGGTTACTAATCCAATTAAATGGGATTTACCGGTGCTCAAACTTCTTGCCCCCAGGTTCGGGACGTAATTCAACTCCCGTGCAACCTGCAGTATTTGCTGCTTGCGCTTTTCACTGATGTTGCCCCTGTTTCGTAATGCCATGGAAACTGCGGCTTCTGTTACTCCCACTTTTTCAGCAATAGCTTTTAATGAAACTTTCATCTGACCATCATGTTCTTTTGTTTCCAAAATTTCTCAAGAAATTTATTCTAACGGCAAAATCCACTTTTCCTCCTCAACGGTATTGCTCTTTTTACAAAATAATCTGTTTGACAATCATCAAGTTAAGCGCTTAACTTTCGGATTATATGGCAATAGCATCATTAAATATGGCGTCACCGATGAGTTCTATGAAGAGGCCGATTCGGATAGGGATAGTGGGGTTAGGGTATCGTTCCATGTCGGCAGTCTGGGAAGAAGAGATGGGGCCAGCCTTAGCGATGGATTCAAGAGGGTTTCAAATCACAGCACTTTGTGATAATGATCCGCAGAAGCGACAGGCAGGAAAAAAACTGGCTTTGGAACGCTATGGGAGGGAGGTAGAGGTTTTTAACACGTTTGAAGAGATGTATCGACATGCAGAGTTGGATGCGGTGTACATTGCCGGGCCGAATTATTTGCATGCGGAAATGGCGATAGGCGCCATGCGTGCGGGGTTAGATGTGCTTTGCGAAAAACCCATAGCCACTTCTTTGCAGGATGCGGATGAGATGAATCGTGTTGCAATGGAACAGGAGCGCGTACTGGCATTTTTTATGCAGATGCATTATCGACGTCGTTACCATCGCATTGTGGAATTGATCCGGGCGGGGCGAATAGGAGAGCCTGTGATGACATGGTGTACAGAATTTCGAGGACCATTTCCGCACTGGATGAACTGGGTGCCGGAGCGTGCCAAATCAGGTGGTGCATTAGTGGAAAAAAATTGTCATCACTGTGATATTCTGGATCTTTGGGCGGCAAGTGATCCCGTGATCGTATATGCACAAGGAGGACAAAAAAAGCATTTGGAGTTATGTGGACGCAAAAGCGAAATCATTGATCATGCCTGGGTGACGTATGAATATCAGAATGGGATTAAAGCCATGATCGGAATTAATTTTACGCAAAACTATCGTCATCAACGTGAGTTTGGAATAGCCGGAACAGAAGGCATTATCAAGTTTGATTTACGTGATGGAGAAAAACTGCATTTGACGACAAATGCGGATGAAACCGAGGTCATTGATTGTCCCGGGAATTTACGAGGAGGAGTATTGATGGACTTTATTAACTGTGTCCATACACGTTCCCAACCACTGGTGGATTTTGAGCGAGCGCGTCGAGCTTTGTTGGTTCCGTTAGCTGCCGAACTTTCTTTGCAGGAAAAACGTCCTGTTCATATAGAGGAACTGGAATATTCCAGAAACATGGCTGTTTTAACATGAGTAAAAATAATATCGATGGTTCTCCGGTAGAAATAGGCTTCACAAAGCGAAGGCTATTTGGAAATGCATGGGAGGGTTTGCAGAAACCTTTTGCACCTGACTATGAGAGAGTAAAAGTTTTTCGTCAAATTTTAGAAAATGTTGCTCCTGAATGGCTCCTGGAAGCAGAGAGTTTTGCGAAGGACGAAATACTGGAGTATCTGGACTATCAATGTCGCAGACCTGAACCAACCCCGGACACCTTGTGTGACGCAAATTGTTCTACATTACTGGCTCTAGGTAGTCACGCAAAGGGTGGTCACTCTTTACTTTTAAAAATTCGTGATGAAGCTCCCAATCCTCAAATCCTGTTTCATCAAAAGTTAGATGCACGGTATGCTGTATTAGCAGGAACCAATGTGGGTAATATGGGATTTGCACAAATGGTGAATTCCGCAGGACTGATGGGTGGAAATAATACGGGCGGTCCGATTTCAGATCAAAATCTGGAGCCAGGATTGAATGACTGTCTCGTTTTACGTCTTATAGCAGAACGCTGTGCAACTTGTCAGGAAGCTCTGGCGTTAGTCAGGCAACTGGCTGCGGAGAAGTATTTGGGGGTTGCCGGGTATGCGCGAGGGATGATTTTTCTTTTAGCCGATGCAACAGGAGAAGGGATGATTATAGAATGTACGCGTACAGAAGTATATAGCAAGGTTTTTACTGACGGCATTTTTGTGCGTACGAACCACTTTCTTTTTGAAGAAATGGAACCCCGCACAGATCACTCCCGATTGGAAGAAGCCTCAATGAAAAGTTCTTACGAACGCTATTCCCGAATGACCATGCTGGCCGGAGAAAAAATTCTTTCTCCACAGGACTTGATGGACATCTCACGAGACCAAAGCGGAACCTATCCCCTGTGTCAGGTCAAATCACAATTCCCTTGGAGAACCGTTTCCTCCTGGATTCATGAGATTGGGCATGACGATTCGAATATTACGACGTATGCCTGTAATCAGGCACCTGTATTATCCAGTTACAGTGTATTTAAAACAAAAAAACTCTAGTGTTCAAATTGACGCGTCATAAAGGTCTTACTT
>CAKUMP010000254.1 GCA_934667795.1 uncultured Chthoniobacterales bacterium
TTTAATCAAAATTTCCCTAATCGCTCTGTAATTTCTTTACCAGCGCGTAAAGCAGTCGTTATCAATTCCTCCCTGCGACATTGAATATCTCGAACATCCGCCTGATTCCACTGGATCGTCAATGCTGCAGCAAATTCACCACCGGGACGAAACACCGGCACAGCCAGTTTTAAATACAAAGGAGACTTTTCCGGCATTAAATAAACTCCCTGTTCGCGCAATTCTGTCAGCGCCTTTTTAAAAGCAGATCGCGTTCGCCAAAAACGTAATCCATAAACTTCCAGAGAATAGCGCGACTGGTATTCATCCAGTACCTCCTGCGACCAAAATGCAATGTGAACAAATGATCCCGCCGACACATACGGTGGCAACATACGATTCCCTTCCTCTCTGATCCTATCCATTTCCCGCACATCCGTTCGAAATCGCACAACCACATTCCCTCCGATATATTCCGACAAATAAACCACCGCTCCTGACAACTCCCTGGCAAGGGCTCTCATCTGATCTGCAAGCACCTCATAAAAACGATCCTTTTTCTGGTTTTCCGCCAGTTGGATTACTTTCCCACCCAAAACATATCGCGCCGGATCTTCCAGCCGTTTCACATACCCCGCCTCTACCAGCGTGTGTACTAAATGATAAGCCGCAGCCGATGAACACCCAATCTCCTCCGCAATATCTTTCAAATACACTCCCTCTTTCTTTAACGACACCACTTCCAGTATCCTCATCCCACGCCCCAAAGACTGCACTGGCTTGAATTTATTTTTATTAACCACTGATTAATTTAAAATTATCTGCAGTTAATTTATAAAAATGTCTTTGGGATGTCAAACGAATAGTGCCTCTCGCCCATCCCGATATCATCCAAAGTGACGGAAACCGCCGCACTCCAAATTTACTTTTTCAGTCGTTCAATCGCCGCATAGACAGGGAGTACGTGAGTTTGATGATACCGCGCAAACCAGGGAGGAGCGATGCGTCCTTCCAGTAATTTTCCCCATTGCTGAAACAGCTTTTCTATTTCGACCATTTCACTGGTCAATACTTCCAGCAAAATCTCTTCAATCCCACTTCCGGCGCGGGCGGGCTCTACCAAGAGGTTGGCCAATTGCTCTTCCGAATGACGAATAAATGTCCAGACTTTTTCCATGCGCACGGTCAATTCTTCGGCAATTTTAAAGCACACTTGAAAATGCTCTTTCAGCCCTTGCTGCTCCATCCATTGTTTGCGTTGCGCTTTGTCTGCCACAGCATCCCCCTCATGCAAAATCACCGCCGTGTTAATTAATGCGTCCAGCGCGACATCAAATGGTTCTGTTTGTATCCGCCCACTTGCATATCGACTCCAACCTGTCGCAACGACCCCTTCCCATGAAAATGTTTCATCCAATGCCACCCATCCGCATGTCGCTTTTTGCAACACCTCCGTCTTTGGATAATAAGAATTTGCGCCGCTTGCCCCCTTAAATGCCGTTGCCGCCCAAAGCGGAAACCCTGCATCCTGTAATCGTTCCGCATGTGGCAGCCGATGGTGATACGTTTCTGCATCACGTGGATCCCCCGAATATCCCCACACCATCAAATCCATGTCCGGTGCAAGCACACGCAGATCCTCCCGACTCCAGCGCACCACCTCATCATGCCAGAGAACCGGACGGATCCCCCGCTCCTTCAAGTCCTGCAATACCGGACGAAGCTGCCGCATGTATAGCTGCGCCATTCCATGTTCTTGAATAAACGTCTGGCTCGCCGGATGTTTCCCCAAGGTATAAGCTTCATCTCCTCCCAAATGAAACCAACGGGTTTCAGGAAGCAATTCCAAAACTTCGGCAACCATTTTTTGAATCACTTTCGGAGACTCCGGATGCAACGGATGAAAAACATCTGACCGATGTCCGACTTCCCGTAAATCTTCGTATCCACTTTTGCTCAGTACATTTTCCGCATGTCCAAGACTTTGAACGAGTGGGACAATTTCTATCCCATGTTGTCTGCAAACTTCTGCAAACTCGCGTACCTCCGCTTCCGTATAACAACTCTCACTCCGAAGCCGGGGATCGAACTGCCAGGGGAACATATCTTCCCACTCCACCAAAATCACATTAAAACGAAGCTGGGCAGCAAGTTTCACCCATTCCAGTAACCGAGAAAACGATGGAGGAAACCCTTTTAAATCAAAGTGAACGCCACGCCTCTGAATGACCGGCTCACTTCTTCTAAATAGTATTTCTGATAACGCCACGCCACAACCCATCTTCTCATTCTCCAGTATCTCTTGGTTTCTCATAAAATCATTATATCCATAAAAAATCAATTTAATAGAAAATTTATAAACTGGAAAGTTGACAGGAAACAAAGAAGTTGGTATTTTATGGAAACAAGATGAAATCACCCCTTCAGCAAGAACCGTTAAAACCTGAGAAACGTGCGAACATTCGTGATGTTGCGCGGGAGGCCGGGGTTTCGCACACAACGGTATCGTTGATTTTGAACGGGAAGAATATGGGGACGGCAGAAACCAAGGCACGTGTTTTCCAAGCAGCGGAGAAATTGAATTATCAGCCGGATGCTTTATTTCGCAAGGCGATGGCGGAACGCACTCGGAGGAAACAAGGGGGAGCGAAAAGAACGCAAACACATATTCTTGGTTTTTTGCTTCCGCACTGGATGGCGGAGCAGGTACGGGACAGGGATGGATATTATAGCCGTTTGTTAATGGGAGCGACTAAAGCCGCGGCTGAATTGGGTTATCATATTTTACTTTGCCCGCATGATAATTCGCCTGGCATTCCGGAAGTGATTCAAGATGACAAAGTGGATGGGCTTTTGCTGGAAGGAGCGATTCAAGACCATTTATTAAGTGTACTGACACGACGATTGCCCTGCGTTTATATGAATTGGTATATTCCCGGATATCAGGCGATTTTTGTGACGACGAACTGGCCGGCTTGCTCGATGGAGCAGATCAAATATGCCTGGCAACAGGGGCATCGTAATTTTGTTTTTCACGATTTTGAGGCGGATGAGAAACATTTATTGGGAACGCATCGATTTCTTTCCCTGGCGTTGGAAGAAATGGGAGGGAAACTTTTGCATCCTGAGCTTTCACGTGTTCGACCGCGGCAAAATCCGACAGCTTCAGTGGAAGAATTTGTGGAAGAGTTTATGTGCGCGCATCCCCGTCCGACCATGATTTTTTGTGCGGATACTCCGGGAGTTCTTATCACCAGGGCTTTGAAAGCACGGGGGCTACGGGTGCCTGAAGACGTAAGCATTATCAGCCGGCACGGTCATATTTCCGGGAAATACAATGATCCTCCTTTGACTTCGTATGAATATCCAAATGAAGAAATCGCCGCCCAGGCCACGCGGCTGTTGATTCAAAGTATTCAGTCTGGAAAACTGCATCCCGCTCACATGATGCTTGAGGGTCGCATACGGGAACGTGCCTCGATAGCTCCTATAGAACCTGTAACCCCTGGTGATTCTGTTGAAGAAGCGTCCACTTGATTTGTCCGGATTTCTTATCTGTAAATTTATTTACCCCCCCTGATTAAACTCTACTAAACCTGAGTAAACAACCAATGAAAACAACTATAAACTTAGTAAAACCCGTTATGATCACTCCACCAACCTCGCTTATGAAAACATGGACTATTACTTTGGCATGTTTATTTGGTGCGTTTGGAAGTGCTGTGAATGCCAGTACCATTATCAATGAATCTTTTGATTCCTGGCCTGTAACGGATTGGGTGGCAAGCCATTCTGCTGGTGTTGCAAGCGCAAGTGTTAGTGGAGAAAACCGCTTGAATATATTTCGCGCGGCTGTGGATGGAGTGGGTAAATCCATAGAACTTGCATCCATTTCTTATAGTAATGCAGTGGAAGAAGCGGGATATTTTGGACTTCGTTCAGTATATCCAAATAGTGGACTTAATACCTATTACAATGATCTTTCGCTTACCGTAATTCCGGAGTGGAATGCCCCCGCAATTTGATCCAGTTGCTATGAGAGATTTGGTTGTTGGTTTGGGTTGATTGCAATGTTTAGCG
>CAKUMP010000255.1 GCA_934667795.1 uncultured Chthoniobacterales bacterium
GATTAAATTTGCGTGTATTTGGGTTGAGTTTGAACAAAGGTTCCTGGATCATTGTTTTATAAATCGATGTTTATTTACGTTGTTCCTAGATAAAAATTTAAAAGAATAATCTGTGTTAATCTGCGTTAATCTGCGGATAAAAAACAGGATAATTGATCCATAAATAAACGTCGATTTTTAAGGGTTTTGGACAAGAGTGACTTGAGCACTCCTATCAAAAAAATTTTAATTACTTTGATCCGGTTCCTGTTGTGTCGCTTCGATGGGCTCTGCGTTTTCTCCGACGGGGATCGCGCGTGGGATTTCTCCGGCTTCGAGGGCGGCGTCGGCAGCTTCCTGGGCGGCTTTTATTTCCTGATCTGAACGTGCTTTTTCTGCTTTTTCGCGTTCGGCGCGCTCGGTGTAAACTTCATTTAACAATTTCCCGATCAGGGGTGCTGCATGGGAACCGCCGTGGATATGATGGTTATTCGGGTTTCCTTCATAAACGGCTGCGAAAGCGAATTCCGGGTTTTCGGCGGGTGCAAAACCGACGAACCATGCAGCGGTCCGTTCTTTGGATTTCGGCCCCCATTGGGCGGTTCCGGTTTTCCCCGCAACCTGGACATTTTTCACGCTGGCACGTCCTGCAGTTCCACTGCGGCTGGAAACCACTCCGACCATTGCCTGATGCAGCGCTGCCAGGTTTTCAGGAGAAATCTGCAGCGAAGCACGCGCACGCACATTATAGGCGGTGATGATATCGTTGCGCGGAGACTGCACCTGGCTGACCAGCCGGGCTTGATACAGCGTCCCACCATTCGCAATGATGGTCATGGCCTGCGCCATTTGCAGCGGGCTTACGAGGATATCCCCCTGACCAATGGACATATTGGCGACGTCTCCATCCATAATTGGACGTTGATAGTTTGCGCGCATATATTCATCGGTCGGGATACGTCCTTCCGCTTCTGCACGGAGCGGGATACCGGTACGCTGGGCGAAACCCAGATGGTGGGACCAGTCAATAATCGGCTGTTTTCCCGTTTTGATCCCAACCTGATAAAACCAGGTGTTGCAGGATTGAATAAAGGCTTCGACAAAATTAAGACTGCCGGCATGTTCTTTTTTCCAGTTTCTGAAAGTTAAACGCCCCAAAGAAAAGGTGGTAGGGCATTCAAAATAATCTTGCAGCGTGATGGCGCCGCTTTCAAGCGCGGCGAGCCCGGTGATAATTTTATAGACAGAGCCGGCAGGGTAGGCAGAGCGAAAAGCGCGTGGAAGCAGGGGGATGTCGGGGTCATCCTGCAGTTCCTTGAATTTTTCACTGGAAATAAACGGGACGAAGTCATTGGGATTATATTCCGGCCAGGAGGCAAGTGCGAGGATATCGCCATTTTTAGGACTCATGACCACGATCGCTCCGCGTTCGGCATTCTCTTTAAGAATGCGCTCCGCTTTTTTTTGAATGCTCGCGTCGAGTGTGGTGACGACATTATTTCCGGCGATGGGTGGGACAACAATCACTTCGGCTGTTTGGTTGCCGATTTGATCAAAGGTGAGGTTCATTTGTCCATTGGAGCCCAGCAATTGAGAATCGAAGGTGAGTTCCAGTCCTTCGCGGCCTTCGAAATCGGTCCAGAGCAAATCATTATTCTGGATGGGGCCGGTGGGGTTGCGCCCCCGGCGCCCGACATACCCGAGGACAGCCGCGGCTAATTCCCCTTCCGGGTAGGTGCGAAGATAAACGGAACGCAATTCCAGACCTTTAACCGGATTGTTTTGAAGGCGTTCTCGTGCTTCGACACTCAGGTCCAGAGCAATTTCCATAGGCAGCAGCCCACGATTGCGGTAATAGGAAATAATCGCACTGTCTTCTATCGGGATCGGCCGCTGGAGAATTTGTTCCGCTTGTGCAATTTTCTGACGTGCATACCCGATGACTTCCGGATCTTTAAAATTGAGTGGGGTAGGAAAACGGACTGCCAGGTTGTATCCCACGCGCGTCTGGGCAAGAGGGACGCCATAGCGATCAGTGATCATCCCGCGTGGCGCGGGAATCCCGAGCTGGTACATCCTGGCTTGTTTCTGCGTTTCCCAGGAGGGAGTGATGATCGTGGCGTCATTGGCAAAACCGGTTGCTCCCAATATGACTGTGAGCAAGCCTGTCAGTCCCGTTTTTTTAGCTGTTAATTTTATTCCCATGCGTTCGCACCCACTAATATCTGGATTTCAGAAACTTGACAATCTCCTGAGCGAGTTTTGTGCTGATTCCCGGAATTTTAGCCAGTTCTTCGGGTTTTGTTTTTCGAATCTGTTTAACGGAGCCAAATTTTTCCAGCAATTGTTTTTTTCGTTTTTCGCTGACACCCGGGCAATCGTCGAGCAGGCTTTCGGAGATGCGGCGTTTCATCAAGAGCTGGTGGTAACCATTGGCAAACCGGTGGGCTTCATCGCGAATACGCTGTAATAATTTCAACGCATCACTGTCCTCCGGTAGCAGAAGCGATTGAGGACGCATGGGGCGATAAATTTCTTCAAACTGTCTTGCCAGCCCGATAATCGGGATATTTTCTATTTCCAATGCCTGTAATTCTTTATAAGCAGTCGATAATTGCCCTTTTCCTCCATCAACGATAATAAGATCGGGTAAACGGCGTTGATGTTCCGGAACCTGTAAAAGCCGCTGGTAGCGACGCCGCACGACTTCTGCCATGCTGGCAAAGTCATTTTGCCCGTCCACTGTTTTAATACGATAACGCCGATAGCCCGCCTTGTCGGGCACGCCTTCCTGAAAACGGACCATGGAAGCGACAATATGAGTGTCGGAAATGTTGGAAATATCAAAACATTCCATCACCCCCGGAGGCGATTCCAGACTCAGTGCATTTTGCAGTGCCTGCAGGTCGCGCTGTGGATCAATTCCATGTCCAAGCGAATCCCGGCTGAAACGGCGCATGGGCGCAATCGTGCGCTTTAACGAGTCCAGCATGTTCCGCAGTTCCGCCGCGCGCTCAAAGTCCAGACGCTCTGCCGCTTTGTGCATCTCTTTTTCAATTTCTCCAAGCTGTTCACGATTGGATCCTTCCAGGAAGTCGCAGGCTTGTTGAACTCGCTCCAGATATTCTTCACGGGATACTTTTCCAATGCAGGGCGCACTGCAGTTTTTGATGATATGCTGGAGGCAGCGTTTGTAATCTTCCTCACCCGGTTCCGCAGGACGGCAGGAGCGAAGTCCGTACTTCTTTTTCAACCATTGCAGGGTCGTTCTTAATGCTCCACTATGCGGGAACGGACCAAAATACCGGGCCCCATCTTCCTGCTTCAGCCGCGTCAGTTGAAACTTCGGATAAAGATCGGCTAAATTTACTTTTACCATCAGAAACCGTTTATCATCCCGAAAACTGATATTGTATTTAGGACGAAACTCCTTGATCAGTTTCCCTTCCAACAACAATGCTTCCGGTTCGCTGCGCACGACATGAACGTCGAAATCCCAGATGCTTTCGATCAGCGCGCGGGTTTTCATATCCGCTGTCATTTTCCGCGAAGGCGTGAAATATTGCCCCACCCGTTTGCGCAAATCCCGTGCTTTCCCCACATAAATCACCCGCTTGAGCCGATCCCGCATCAAATATACGCCAGGTTTATGCGGAACATCCCGCAACTTTACCTGCAAATTGGGCTTTTCTTTGTAAATACCGGAACCTGACATGATGGACGTTAAAACATTTAGTCCGAACAATATCCCCCCATTTGAACAAAACTTCCACCTGAAAATTCAGGAGTAGTGGGCGACATGTCGCCCGGATTGGGATCGCCGACGTCCTCGTCGGCTTTGGAGTGCGGCGGTTTCCGCCGCTTTGGATCATAGCGAATGGGGTGTACGAATAACCTTCGCCTGGCGAAACTCAAACGTCGTTCGACCCAAAGCGGTAAGGTGGCTTAAAGAGCGGAGCCAATGGATTAGTCGATTTAAGTTAATTCATCAGGATATTGGGGATGTAGTTTTGTTGTAGTTCCAGTTTGATCTGGGGGCAATCTTTTTTACTATTTGTTGGGTGGGGATTATTTTAAA
>CAKUMP010000256.1 GCA_934667795.1 uncultured Chthoniobacterales bacterium
GCCCACTGGCACTGGCCTGTTCTGCAATTTTTCTGATTGCCCCTTCTTCCAACGAAAAATTCACACGATTTTTTTCACTGAAACGCTGTGCAAATTCTATCACCATCTGCTCCAGTACTTCATTTTCTCTCCGACGCCCCGAGGCCAATATCTGTTGCAATGCAGTTTTAGGATCGTTTACCAGTTTTTCAGTCACCACTAACTCCCGTACACCACTGTCCGGTAATTCAAATTTAAAATCTCTTAACACGCGCTCGCAGATGGTCATTAACCCGCGTGCGCCCGTTTTTTCTTCCGCCGCCAGTGCGGCAATCCGCCTCAGCGCACTTTCTTCAAAGACAAGCTCGATGTCATACGCACGAAATGCCCGCTCGTATTGATACACCAGGCTCCCCTCCGATCGCCGTAAAATTTCATATAAATCATCCGCCGATAAATCATTCAGCGCAACCCGAATCGGTAACCTCCCAATAAATTCCGGCTCAAACCCCGCATCCACAAAGTCCGTGGTGGTTAAATGTTCCATCCACAGTAATTCCTTTGGCGGCATGTCTCCACCGCTCCCGCCATCCACAGAAAGATCTCCCCCAAAGCCAATTTCCATTTTCCCAATCCGCTTCTCCACCGCTTCCCGTAAATGACGAAATGCACCACTCACGATAAACAGAATGTTTCGTGTGCTGATGGTGTCTTTTTTGGATTTTCCTCCTCTTCGCCCACCTCCGCTCAGATCCAGTGCCGCCTGCAGTTGCCCCTGTATATCCATCGGATTCCGTACCGAAACTTCTGTCTCTTCCATCAGTTTCAATAATGCCGACTGCACCCCACGCCCACTGACATCCCTCCCCATACTGGTACTCTGCGACGCAATTTTATCCACTTCATCCAGATAAATAATCCCATACTCCGCAAGTTCCACATCTCCATCCGCTTTTTTTACCAACTCCCTCACCAGATCATCCACATCCCCCCCGATATAGCCCGTTTCACTAAATTTAGTCGCATCCGCTTTCACAAAGGGCACCCCTACAAGCTCCGCTATATGCCGCACCAAATACGTTTTCCCCACTCCTGTCGGTCCCAGCAATAAAACGTTCTGCTTCGCATGCTCCATTTCCCGCCGTTTCCCCGCATGCTCCCGCATCCATTCACGCTCGTACCGAATATGATTATAATGATCACATACCGCTATCGCTAAAGCTTTCTTAGCTTCATCCTGACAGATGACATAACGATCCAGGTACGCTTTTACCTCTTTTGGACGATAAGCAAAAGATTCCCAGATCGCTTTTTCCTCTTCCTTCCCCTCCTCCTTTTCTTCTTCCTTCTCTCCCCCACCATATCCTGTCATTTGCCCACGCAAAAATTCCGACATCTGTTTCTGAAACTCATCCCCATCAAATTTACGATAATCACTCATCTCCACATACCCTACCCCATTCTCTGTCAGAATCAACGCAAGAAGAATTTTCGGGAATCAGAACGCAAAGTGGTTTTGACTTCGCTATCGTCGTCAGATTTTCGCACGAATCTCCTCCTCCAGCTTTCCATTCCCTCTCATCCCTCCACCCTGGCAGAATTACCGGCGTATTTTCCACTGGAAAATTTTCTTCGCGTATTTTCCACTGGACGGGTATAGGATTTTCCGATTATTCTTCCGATGAACAAATAATTACTTGTTCGGCTAAAATATGGAACCGCCAATCATAGCTGCAATTATTAGCGCGACAGTGTCGATTGCAGTCGTCGGCATCAGTCGCTGGATATTCTCACGATCTGACAGAAGATTCCCGATACTCGTTCTTATCCAAGAGAAACTTCTGGAGTTACAGAGGAATCCTCCTTGGAGCACGAATGGTGGCAATGTACATTTTGAGAGGGTCCGCGAAACGGCAGCACCCTTGCAGCCATACTTCGATCGATTGCGCATGGTCAGCTTCCCGTGTAGAGAATGCTCTGCCAGAAAGCTTGGAAAAAATTTAAGAATATTAAGGAAAATGAGTGGAAGGCTGCACACCCCAATCGTGCAGTCAACTACGAGTTTTTGACTAAGCAGGAGTATCTTGCTGAATTACAGAAAGTCCTTGATGCACTCAAATAAGGCGCTGCACCTAATCTCTGCCCGACCGGGCGTTTCGATGAAGCCGCAATTACGCTATACCGCGATGTCACACATGCTTTTGAGAGCCTTGGCCTTACGTCTAAATTACCGGCCGCAGAGGTTACAGACAGTGGCGAGTTTCGGTCTAGCCAGCTTAACCATTTGTCTCACTGTGAATTTACCAGAGTTAACGAAATCGTCAATTCCGATTTAATGAAAATTTCCTCCATCGAAAACGACGAGGAGTTTCTAGCCGAGGTGGAAGCATTGTTAAACAAAGGAGTTTTATGAAGATGAAAACGCAATCCACCATTCAAAAATGCTCAAACCTTCCGGCATTCAGACGGTGGAAAAAATAAACATTTTCTCGTTATTGTGGATGCTTCTGACAATGAGGTTTTTAACATTTTCGTAAGCAAAAAAATACTTACAGAAAAAAGGATTTGAAATAGAGGGAAGGAACGGCAAGGAGTGGCAACCCTCCCCCGTTATCTTACGAACTATTGCCGCTGCCGACAGCTTTTCAGACCTGACTAACGATACTGTTTTTGATCGGGATGTCAACTCTGATTTGGCTGCTCTGATTTGGCTGCTGCAACAGGTCTGTGCGGGAAGCGCTGGTAAGCACTTTGCAGGATGCTGACCTTAAGGCGTTGCGGGGATTGCGCGCCATGCTGCCGGAATTGTTGCGAGAGGTGAGCAAATCGCAAGAGCTGGTCGATCATTTCGCCTGGCAGATCGGCAGAGAGGTTTTGCGAGGGTTAAGCGAGGGTTAAGCGAGGGTTAAGCGAGGGTTAAGCGAGGGTTAAGCGAGGGTTAAGCGAGGAGGAGGATCCACTAAAGGCTGCCAGACGTTGGCCAAAAGTGAAAGGAGAACTCTAATGAGATCTCCTTTCTTACGAGGCAGGTGACTGGATGGTACTCCCGATTTCAATCTACGCACAGGGTTTCTTAATATGCTTGAAACGTCTGCGGGTGCCGCCAAGGTCTTTAATAAGCACTTATATCCGCCAAAAATCAAGACTTAAATAATTTATCCATGCATGGCTCGATAGGATGGACAGTTGTTAAAAATCAGCGTTTTTCGGGTAATAAACAGCATGAGGAAAACGCGGGGGATGCCCTGATCCGTGAGGGTTGGTAGAGTGGACGCATAATGATTTTCCGCACTATTTTTTATCTATCAATATTTTTTCGCTCGTCAATCTTTCTGACAAGTGGGAGGGATGCAAATGAAAGCCCTACTAAAGAAAGGTGAATATATCCCCAAAAACCACCCAAAAAAGCCTAAAAAAACATCAAGCGTAGAGTGTCATGCATTCTGGCGCAACGACTTCACTCCTTTGGTGTCATTTTTAATTGGCGCAACACGTCCGAAATCCAATCCCATCCTCCGCGCTCTCAGGCAGTGGCTGGTCGCGTCGGATTGTCCCGACGGTACTGAGCTCGGCCAAGCTGCGTAAGGCGAGGCGTCAGATCATGGAGCGGTCGGTGATTTCGTCGTCCTCACATTCGATCCACAGGCTGGTCATGAACAGATGAGCAGACGTCCAGCCTTTGTCGTCAGTGTTGACGCATTTAGTAAAGCTACCAAGCTCGCGATTTGTTGCCCGATCACAAATACCGATAGGGGAACTCCATTTCACGTTCCCGTTTCGCAGAATTCAGGACTCACAGGATTCGTGATGTGTGAGCAGATCAAGTCCATTGACTACCAGGCCAGAAAGATGAAAAAGGTTGGAACCGCATCGGGAGAATTTTTGAATGAGGTTCTTTCCGTAATCGACGCCTGTCTCTACCCCAAGCCAGAACAATAAAGGGTGTAGCGGAGGTGAGGAACGAACCTCCGACTGCACCCCTGGAACAAGCGGATGCAGGCAACTGGGGCAAGCCCGGTGCCTGATCCTTGGACGTTAGGTAAAAAATAATGCTTGCATGGGCGCACGCAA
>CAKUMP010000257.1 GCA_934667795.1 uncultured Chthoniobacterales bacterium
TGTCTACAATAAACAACACGCGATTCCCACCGATATGTGCCATCGCCCAATCCCGTACAATCGCTGCGCTCCCCTTGGCGCTTTTCGTCGTTTTATCCCTGTAAACATTTGCGACAGAAATTTCTTTCTCCCCCAATCCCAGGTCATGCCGGATTTTTTCCGAAATCGAAACGGGTACCAGAACCTGTTCTGGAGCGGATGCCGACACTAATGATATCACCATGCTCAAGGCACAGCTCACCCCTGCAAAAAGTGCTGTAAATAGACGCATCGAATAAACTCCTGATAAATTAGCGACAGAATTGACGCGTTCTCATAAAGACCAACCCCGTTCCAAACAGCAGCAACAATGCATGTGAGGGCTCCGGTATCGACGAAATCGTGATTTCTGAAAGCCAGGGAGAATAGGGAAGTTCTGTATTGTTAGGTTGCCTGAACATCACAAATGGAATGACACCATGCTGACTGAAATCAATCGGTGTTTCATCTGTCCATTGTGCAAACATCTGCCCGTTTTGCAGTAGCCGGAGTTGTGTACCTCCCTCTCCGGTTGGTTGGATTTCAAATACGAAGGTCGCAAATTGTCCAATAGGAGTTTCAAATCCTGCCGTCGAATAGGTAACACTTCCATGTTCCACACTCCCCCTGTTTAACCGTACAGATGAAGCATAAAAATCCAGATTATACATTTCCCCACCCCCACTGCTGCTCAAATTCTGAAACCCCACTCGGGTATATCTGTTCGCATCCACCTTGATCGTAAACTCCATGGATAACCCTTCTCCCAGACTTAACCCCTCCGACAATCCGACTGACGGAGAACCACTCGCACCTGTCCCGGTGTAATTCGGCGTAATCCCTCTCACACTTCCATCCAGCCCCACCAGCATCTGTGAATCCAATCCCACATACATCTGCCAGTCCGCAGAACTCGCCGCGGTCTCTCCTGTTTCGTATCCCGACCAATCCTCATGAAATACAACTGCCCCATCCAAACCTCCCAACCCAATCATCGCACTCCCTACCAATATTCCTATTCCCGTCAATAACTTCTTTCTCATTTTTTATTCTCCTGAGGGTAACTTTTCACGCGCAATATCAGAAAATCCATCAATGAACTTCCTGATTTGGTTCTACTTAGAACTAAATTGTTGAAAAAGGCAAGAAATTTTATGAAAATTTTCAGGGGTGCATTATGTGTGGATTGTGTGGGGATGGGGTTTGGAATAAATTTGGGATACGGTAATTTTCAAATTACGGTATACGGGATGGTGCTTTGGGCACTGGGATAGAGAGCGAATGCGATTCGCCTGGATATTTCGTTGAATAGAAAGGTGGGGATGTATGAACGAATACAACCCGGAGATCCATCATCGCAGAAGCATCCGTTTGAAGGATTATGATTATTCACAGGCGGGGTTGATGAACCAAATATAATACGGGTGGGGGGGCACCCACCCCCACCCGCATCATTTTTTAATCAATCAGATCATGCCGAGTTTCATGCGACCGACTTCGCTGATCATTCCTTGATTCCATGCGGGTTCCCATACCAGTTCCACGCGGGCTTCGTCTGCACCATTCAAGCTCAGGATTTTTCCTTCTGCTTCTGCAGCGATTGTTGGTCCCATCCCGCAACCGGGTGCGGTCAAAGTCATTTTTACTTCCACCGAAGTCTGTCCGTTTTCCTGTTTAACAATCTTGCAATCGTACACCAGCCCCAGATCTACGATATTCACAGGAATTTCCGGATCGTAACAGGTTTTCAAAACTTCCCAGACCGCTTCTTCTGAGAGGTCACTGGGGATACCTTTTTTCTCTACCGGTTTTTCTACTTCAATACCCAGAGCATCTGCATTGGTGCCAGCAATTTTTGCTAATCCATGGGGAGTTGCAACCGTATAACTTCCGCCCAGCGACTGTGTAATAATCACTTCTGTTCCTTCAGGAATCACAACCGGTTCTCCGCTCGGGATTTGTACCGCGTCACAATCTCGTAAAACCACTATCTGTTTATTTGTATGCATATCTTTTCCTTGTTATTTATTTTCACCACTTTTATTTGGGGAAATTAATGTGATTTTCTTTTTTGTCCCTTTTGTTCCCTCGGCTAATTGATCCAGCAAAGTTGGGGCGAGTGACTGGGTTGGATCCACTGGAGTTGGAGCGTTCAAATTTTCTTTCGATGCTCCTGTTTCCGTTTCATTTGTCCCATTCACTTCCAGCGCTGACTTCAACGCTTCTTCCACCAATTGCGCACAATGAATTTTCATGGGAGGAAGCGGCCCCAGTGGTTCCGACAAATCCTCACCTTTCATCTGCAACGCTTCCTCCACCGATTTTCCTGTCAGCAACTCCGTTGCTACGCTGGCCACCGCAATCGCCGTCTGGCATCCAAAGGACTGGAATGTTGCTCGGTCGATCACCTTTTTCCCATCTTCATCCTTGAACTTCAGCCACATTCGGAGCATGTCTCCACAATCGGGACTTCCTACCGTCCCAATTGCGTCTGCATTTGTCATTTCCCCGAGGTTTTTGGGATCACGAACGGCTTCAGCGATTTTTTCTTCTAACGAAAGTTCTTTATTCATCATTCATCCTCCGCGGTATATCGAGGCATGGTGGGTTCTGCCTCGTGCGCATAAGCATCGATGCCTCCCTTTAGTCCTTTCATATTTGTGAATCCGTGCCCCCAGAAATAAGCAGCAGCATCCAGGCTTCTTGCGCCCAAATGATCGACCACCACAATCGCCCTGTCTTTTTCCCATTTCCCCATAATTTCATTCATCAAATCCTGGGTAAATAAAATCGAGCCGGGAATATTTACTGCTTCAAACTCTTCACGCGTGCGGATGTCCAGAATCGTCACCGACCCTGCTTCCAACTGTTTTTTTAATTCCAGTGGAGACACCTGATTCGCCTCATCCTGTTTTTGGCTTGTTCGCAAAACGGTCAATACTTCTTCCACCTGGTCTTTAAGTCCGTTGCGTGCGCAAACGGAATAAAGCGATTCCTCAGGCTGGAAGCCGCAATGGCTGCATCCGCCAATATGGTATTTTTGAAACAATACCCGTTGTGCTCCGGAGTATCTTTTCAAAAGTTCCCCCATCGTCAAATCTGCTGTCAGCTCTGCTACTACCGTTTCACTCATATACTTATCATGCTTCCAGACAGGAAAGTTTGCAAGTGGAGGAATTTTTTACTCCACATGTAAATCTCCTTCTTTGGCTCCTGTTGCTTTCGACTCCAGCGCCTGCTCAAATGCATGCCACGCCAGGGTAGCACATTTTGTCCGCATCGGAAATTTTCGTACGCCCATCAGCGCTTTTAATTCACCTAATTCGATTTTGGAATCCGGTTCCGTTTCCAGGCCTTCTTCTGCGGTTAAAAGTTTAACAAATTCCCCTGCGATCGCCTGGCTTTCCTGCTCGCTTTTATTTTTTAATTTCACGGTCATCATGGATGCCGACGCCAGACAGATCGAACAGTCACTCCCGGTAAACCCAAGCCGCTCGCAACTCCCGTCCTCATTAAATTTCACATAAACTGTCAAATCATCCCCGCACAACGGATTGTCCGCGTGAATTTTCACATCCGCATCTTCCATTTCCCCGAAATTTCTCGGCCGACGCGTATGATCCAATATGATTTCCTGATATAATGCTTCAAAGTCCACGATTAAAAAACTCCCGAATTTTCTTTAAAATTTCCAACATCCTGTCAATTTCCGCCCGCGTATTATAAAAATAAAAACTCGCACGCGCGGTAGAATTCACCCCCAGGCGCTTCATCAACGGCTGATTACAATGATGCCCGCCACGCAAGGCCAATCCGTACTGATCTGCAAGCGTCACTACATCATGCGCATGGACATCCTGTAACTCAAAACTGATCACTCCGGATTTTGCTTCTTTATGTGTTGCCGGGTTCGGTCCAAAAATTTTCAGACCATCTAACTCGGACATTTTTTCATATGCATATCCAGCCAGGTCCTGATCATGGGCCAGAATATTTTCCCGTCCAATTTCATCCAGG
>CAKUMP010000258.1 GCA_934667795.1 uncultured Chthoniobacterales bacterium
AACATGAGCATTGCCACATGCCCGTCGATTTCTGCAATGTGGCTTTCATAAATGATTTCTGTAAAAATATTTCGGACCTTGGGCTCGCCTTTAATATCGTTGATCAGTTTTTGGGAAGTCATTCCTGTACGGAATTTGACAATATAAAGATGGCGGGCATTAAATTGGCTTGTTCCGGATTCGGTTAGATCGACCTGCGTATAGTAAGACAGAATGCCTTGTTCTTCCATGCGTTGACGTTTACGCGCGACCGTTCGCACATTGACCCCGCAGATTTCTCCGATGCGGTTATCAGACTCTCTGGGATATTTAATTAACGTTTTCGCGATCAGTTTTTCCTGTTCATCAAGTGGTTTCATAAGATGGGTATAACTAATTTTTTTATAATAGGGGCTAATTGAAAGATTTTTCGGCAGTTTGCTTACTTAAATAACCGAAATAGAACGATCTACATAAGTTGCAATACCGACATATAAAGTGGTTAAAGTGCAAATAAAAGACATAAAAAAGTTATTTTGGACTAATGTTTGTATTTTTTTGTTGAAAAGAGTCGTTATTTGGTATTATATGAAATCCAGGTTATAAAAACTAAAAGGAGTAAGCAATGAACGAAAATTATATGCAAATGGCAAATCGAGTGAAGTCTTTATATCGCCCCGAGTTTGAACATGACTCGTGCGGGGTGGGGTTCATTGCTGATATACATGGGCGGAAATCGAATAAAATCCTGGGGCATGCGTTGACCTCATTATGTAATCTTGCGCATCGTGGAGCGTTGGATGCGGACATGAAGACTGGAGATGGGGCGGGGGTGCTGACACAGATTCCGCATAAAATGTTCCGGAGGATTCTGGAGGAGCGAGGGCAGAAATTGTATCAGGATACGGATCTGGGGGTAGGGGTTTATTTTATGCCGCAGGATAATGAATATGCGGAAGCGCGGATACGGGCGATTTCCGAGCAGGTATTTAAAAAACGCGGTTTACATTTTTGGGGATGGCGGGAAGTTCCATTGCATGAAAAAGTTCTGGGACTAAAAGCGGGGTTGACCATGCCCTTGATTGAGCATGCGCTGGTGGGGCGTCCGGAAGGATTGGATGATGATGCGTTTGAGCGTTTGCTCTTTATTACACGGAATGAAATTGAAAAACTGGCAGCGAAGGATGAGATCAAATCTTTTTATATCTCCTCCTTTTCTCATCGGGTTATTAATTACAAAGGGTTGCTGATTGGGGTATCCCTTGGGAAATTCTATAAAGACCTGACAGATGAGGAATATGAAACTGCAATTGCTGTTTATCATCAGCGGTATAGTACCAATACTTTCCCGACCTGGGCGCTTTGCCAGCCATTTCGTCATTTAGCACATAACGGAGAAATTAATACCGTCCGTGGAAACCGGAATTTCATGTTGGCACGGGAATCGGAATTATCTTCAGAACTATGGGGAGAGGATATTGAGCTTTTAAAACCCATTATACAACCTGGTGGGTCTGACAGTGCGAGTCTGGATAATGTTCTGGAAGCATTGTTGATGAGTGGGCGTGATGTCCTTCATGCCATGACCATGCTGGTTCCTCCCGCCTGGCGTGCGGACAGTGACATGTCGCCGGAGTTAGCGGCATTTTATGAATATCACCGGAGTTTAATTGAGCCATGGGATGGCCCTGCTGCATTAGCTTTCAGCGATGGTGTCATGGTCGGTGCCTGTCTGGATCGAAACGGGCTGCGTCCTGCGCGGTATAAACTGACCGTGGACGGGGTATTTAGTTTAGGGTCTGAAGTCGGGACCATTGAAGTCAATGATGCAGACGTCATTCAAAAAGGCCGCCTGGCACCAGGGGAAATGATCGCAATTGACACCCGGAATGGACGTTTGTTGCGGGATGCCGACATTAAAGCAGAATTGGCCTCGCGAAAACCTTATCAGGAATGGCTGAACAAACATTTAATCCGTTTATCCGAGCGTACTCCGGAAATTCCGGCGGAACCTGTGGGGGAAGCTCTGGATGTATTGACTTTGACGCAAAAACAAATTGCGTTTGGGTATTCCAAAGAAGAGTTGGATATCATTCTCAAACCCATGGTGAAAGATGGAATTGAGCCTATTGGTTCTATGGGAAATGATGCTCCCTTGGCGGTACTTTCGTTGCAGCCGTGTTTGTTATACACCTATTTCAAGCAATTATTTGCGCAGGTGACGAACCCACCGATTGATCCGATTCGCGAGAAACTGGTCATGACGCTGGCCACCACCATGGGATGGCGGAGGAACCTGCTGGCAGAGACGGAAGATCATGCACGTTTGATTGCGTTGGAATCTCCGGTTTTGTTGCAGGAAGATTTTGAAGCGGTATTGAATACCGCAGGAGATGGATTTGCACATGTCGTTATTGATTGTACATGGCCGGTTGCTGAAGGGGAGGCGGGTTTGGAAAAAGCACTGGAACGTGTGCGTCAGGAAAGCCAGGCAGCTGTTGAAGGTGGCGCCTTGCTGGTAATTTTAAGTGACAGGAAAGTGGATCACGAGCGCGTCGCGATTCCCATGTTACTTGCGACAGGAGCGGTGCATCATCATTTAACCCGTGTGGGAAGCCGGATGAAAGCCAGTATTATTTGTGAATCTGCAGAAGTACGGGATGTACATCAGTTCGCCTGCCTGCTTGGGTATGGAGCAAGTACCATTTATCCCTATCTGGCAATTGAAAGCATTCGCGAATTGTGGACAAATGGTGCATTTGGTGAAGAAAAGAGCTGGACGGAAGCGATGACGAAATACCGTGCCGCCATTGAAAAAGGCATTTTGAAAATCATGTCGAAAATGGGGAACTCGGTATTGAACAGTTACCGTGGGGCAGAAATCTTTGAAGTGGTTGGGGTGAGCAGTGCTGTAGTGCAAGAATGTTTTGCCAATACATGTTCACAAGTGGAAGGGGTTGGATATGCGGAAATTGCTCAGGAAAGTTTAACACGGCATCAGAATGCGTATGCAGTCGCGGTACCCGGGGAAGAAGAGGAAGAATTGAAACTGAAAGATCCGGGAGTTTATCGTTTTCGCCGGAATGGGGAAAAACATGTTGTCACACCACCTGTTATCAAAAATTTCCATACCTTTGTGAAAAGTGGTGATCCTGATGCCTATAAAGCTTATGTGAAATCGGTGTTGGATTCCAACCCGCATTCTTTACGGAATCTTTTGGAAATGCTCCCTGCGAAAGGTGGTCCTGTGCCATTGGATGAAGTGGAGTCGATTGAAGAAATCCGGCGTCGTTTCACCACGGCCGGGATGTCGCTGGGGGCATTAAGCCCGGAAGCGCATGAGTGTATGGCAATTGCCATGAACCGAATCGGTGGAAAATCCAACAGTGGAGAAGGAGGAGAAGATCCAGAACGTTTTCATCGTCGGGAAAATGGCGATTCTGCAAACTCTGCCATCAAACAGATTGCTTCGGGACGCTTTGGTGTGACCGCTGCTTATCTGGCAAGTGCAAAAGAAATTGAAATCAAAATGGCACAGGGCGCCAAGCCAGGTGAAGGCGGACAGCTACCGGGGTATAAAGTAAATTCCCTGATTGCGCGTCTGCGTCACAGTGTCGAGGGCGTCACTTTGATTTCTCCTCCACCGCATCATGATATTTATTCCATTGAAGATTTAGCGCAGCTTATTCATGACTTAAAAGAAGTGAATCCGCGCGCAAAAATTTGTGTGAAACTTGTCGCAGAGAGTGGCGTAGGAACGATTGCTGCAGGGGTTGCAAAGGCAAATGCGGACATTATTCTGGTGAGTGGACATGAAGGCGGGACCGGTGCTTCTTCGTTAAGCTCGGTTAAACATGCTGGACTTCCCTGGGAGTTGGGTGTTGCTGAAGCGCATCAGGTGTTGATGTTGAATGGATTGCGTAATCGGATTGTATTACGGACGGATGGGGGGATGCGTACCGGAGAAGATATTGTTTATGCCGCCTTACTGGGGGCAGAAGAATTTAACTTCGGAACAGCCGCTCTTATTGCAGCGGGGTGTGTGTATGTG
>CAKUMP010000259.1 GCA_934667795.1 uncultured Chthoniobacterales bacterium
TCTTTACCCGATGCGCTTTCCGGGAAAATGATTTTTTACCAATCCACAAAATCACATTAGAAAGTGGAGACATGATCACATTTACAAACCATAGAGCACGTGCAAATACCGACAACAAGCGGTAGGGAAAGCGTCGGAACAACGACTTCGGAAACATTTCCAGAAAAATCAGGACCAGCGGGATAGATAATCCAAGGGAAATAAAATACCCGATTGCCCCCAGCCAGCCCACGAGTTCCCGGGTTAACAAAACGACGATAATGATATTCGTCAGATTGGTGACCAAGAGAACGCTAATCAACAAGCGTTCGGGATGCGTGAGCATTTCCCAAAGATGTTTGGCTGCTTCATTTCCAATTTTGGCTTGATGCCTGACCCGAACCCGGTTCACGCTCAAGATTCCTGCCTCCATTCCGCTAAAGAAGAACGACACCACAAAAAGAATAAAAATCAGGACCCAGATCATTTCTCTTCCTCCACCTCTTCCGAATCTTCTTCCAGAGTAATTTCCAGTTCCTCGATTCTTTTTCGTGTTGTCCGTTTGATTTGGATCTGCAATGGGGAGATATGGACAAGTGTACCAGGTTTCGGCAGATGCCCCAGATGGGTGAACACTAATCCTCCAATCGTATCGATGCCCTCGTATTCAATTTTTCTTCCAAGCAATTCGCTTAAATCATCCAATCTGGCTTTTCCTGCCGCTAAAATCCGGGTATCCGCCATTTCTTCCAGATACAACTCGTTATCATCCTGTGGCACAGCATCGCTGATCAAATCTTCAATAATATCTGCAAACGTCACGAGTCCTTCCGTTCCGCCAAATTCATCCACCACAATCACCAGCGGGAGTTCCGGAGATTTTAAAAAGAATTTCAAAAATTCCATTCCCTCCATCGTATTAGGGACAAAATGTGGGGGTTCCGGCGGTTGACGATTTAATAAAAAATTCTTTGTATCCAGAATGCCGACCACCGTATCTGGCGTTTCATGATAAACGGGGAGCTTTCGGAAACGGGTCATGCGAATCTTCTGTAATGTTTCTTCAGTTTCCAGATCATCCGGGATCACCACCATCTCCACCCGGGGTGTCATATAATCTTTAACTGTCCTGTTTCCTAATTTAATAATTTCTAAAATAATCTCTTTTTCGTGTTCCAGTAACGCGCCTTCTTCGTGTCCTAACTCCACCAGCGTTTCGATCTCATCACTACTCACCACATTTACCTGACGCATACTTTCCGGCGTAAAAGTCACCACCAGTTTTTCCGCGATCGATTGTAAAATGCGGTGCACTGGATTCAGCATCACCACCACGCCCTGTACTACCGGGAGAAACGTCCGAACCACGCCAACAGGTTGCACTAAACCCGTCAGTTTCGGCAATAAATCGCAAATCACGACCACGAGTCCGAAGATCGTAATCGAACAAACCCATACCGGGATTTCCCAGCGCACGGAAATCCCCTGAAACAAATACCAGCTCAGGACAATGAGAGGGATATTTACAAAACTATCCCCGAGCAAAAAACTGCCCATGAGTGCGCGTGGACGTTTTAGAAGTTCTGCTGCCTGATTTCCTTTTTCGGGCTCGTTCGCTATCCATTCCCGCAAATCAGGCGGTTGAATAGAAAAAAATGCGGTTTGCATCAACGAGAAAAAAAAGGAAGCCACGGCCAGTAATACGGCCAACACAATCCAGATGATCATGTTTTTCTCATTCCCCCCTTATTCATTTTCCTGCCAGGATTTACGCATCTTCATTGATTATTAAAGCATTTTCTCGCTACATTTCTCGAAGCTCAAGCATTTTTTATCACAAAACATCTCCCCGAATCAGCTCACATCCGTAAATTAGAGTATTTTTACTTAAATTGCTCTAAATAAACACGAATGGAAATTCCTGCTGTTCTTCCGGGATTTTTTTCCATTGTGCATAGCGCTTATAAAATTCATGAATCCCTTTACGCTCTGCCTCGCCCATCTCATTTTTTATAGCCTGTGTAATATAATGCCGGCAAAACCCACTGTCCCCGATATGTTGCCTGGCAGCTTCGAGTTGAATCATTTCTTCCAGGTTTTCCTGTCCATAGGCAGCGAGCTGACGCAAAAACGTAGCGGACTGTTGAGCAGTTTCCTCTTCCAGATCTTCGTGAATAAGCCAAACCGCGAAAACAAATGGCAAGCCGGTCTGACGAAACCATTCTTCCGCCAGATCGTAATACTGATAACGGTTGCCATGAATACGTCGGAATTCCAATGCCTGGTCGCCGATGAGCAGCATCGCATCGTCGGATGTCACGGGTGGAGAATCGTCCAGCATCGGGGAAAATTCGATCCAGGGAGATTCCTGCAACAACACCTGCACCAATGTCGCGGATGTCCGGGACGCGGGATCCAGGCGCACGCGTTCCACCTGGTCCATTCCTTCCAAATGGGCCACAAACACGCTTAATACCGGCCCCGAAGAAGTCACGCCTACCCCATCTACCACCCGATATTTCCCGCCCGCAAAGCCTTGTACGACAGGAACCAGAGCGATATCCACAGCCCCTTGTTGAAACTCTTTTGCCAGCACACTGGGATGTAATAAATTGATCCCCTCCAGTCCGTAAATCAAAGGAGCAGCATTAAAATAAGGGACACTTCCAATCCGAAGTCCCGTTAATTCAGATGGGAGCTTCATATCAATGCCAGCTCACCTGCGGGTTTTGGCTGACTTAGTTTTCGATAAAAAGTGTCTCGCTGTCGCGGAATTCTTCCTGCTTCGCGGATCGCCTGTTCCAGTTTTTGAACCGTCATTTCCTGAGGAGTTTTTGCGCCTGCCGCATGGAAAATCCGTTCTTCCATAATCGTTCCGTGGAGGTCATCCACGCCGTAATTTAATGCCAATTGCGCTGTGGGCAGTCCCAGGCTGATCCAATACGCCGTGATATGGTCAAAATTATCCAGATAAATCCGGCTTACTGCGAGGTTTCGCAATTCTTCAAAAGCGCTTGCAGGGCGAATATGCGAAAGTTCTGTCGTTTCAGGCACAAATGCATACGGGACAAAGCCGGTAAACCCACGGGTTTCATCCTGTAATTCCCGCAATTGTCTTAAATGATCTACCCGCTGGGCATGTGTTTCAATATGTCCATACAACATCGTACACGTACTATGTTCCCCCATCTGATGCCAGATCCGATGTGCTTCCAGCCATTCTTCAGCCGTTTCTTTTCCACGACATAATTTATCGCGTACGCCTTGATCAAAAATTTCTGCTCCCCCACCCGTCAAAGCATTCAAGCCCGCTTCCCGCAATATCTCCAGGGTTTCGCGAATACTTTTTTTAAAGACGCGCTTTGCTAAATGGCGCACTTCGATCGCCGTAAAGGCTTTGAGTTGCAATGCCGGATCCAACGCGCGCAAGGAACGTAATAAGTCCAGATACCACTCCGCCTTCAACGTGGGATGCAATCCGCCTACAATATGAATTTCGGTAATCCCCTGCTCCAGTGCCTGTTTAACCGTTTCCACCATTTCCGGAATCGTGTATTCAAACGCATGCGGGTCCCGTTTCTTTGCGCCAAATGCACAAAACTGACACGATAGCAAACACAAGTTCGAGTAATTCAAATAGCGGTTCAGGATATACGTCGCTTCATTTCCATTCAGGCGTTCTCTTACAAGATTCGCGATAAATCCAATCCCGTTTAAATCCTGCGATTTGTACAAAACCAGAGCATCTTCATCTGAAATGCGCTCCGCTCGCTGAACTTTTTCTAAAATCGGACGTAACTCCGCGGAGATTAACTTCTCAAGTATCATGTTATTTTCCACTCCTCATAAATCACTTTCATCCAAACTATCTCTTCATCTTCCACCATCTCCAGCAGTGATTCAACTCAAAACAAGACGGATTCCGCATTCCCATCGATAAAACCTCACCAAAATCGATCCCATTTTCTTCCAAAAGCATCAAAATCAGCACATTTTCTCCGAAACTTTTGCCGTTTACCGGAGTTTACTTGCCTGGTGATAC
>CAKUMP010000260.1 GCA_934667795.1 uncultured Chthoniobacterales bacterium
GGCATCTGCTGTGAGTATTCCGGCGGCATTATTGGGCGAAGCTGCTCCTGCAACTCCGGCTACAGAAGAAACGGCTGCTCCAGCGACCGAAGGAGAAGAAACGACAACTCCTGCGGAGGGTGAAACGCCTGCAGCAGAAGCAGAAACACAGGCAACACCTGCAGCCGGAGAAGAAGCTACACCGGCAGCAGCGGCAACGGGAGGGGAAACAAGTGTAGAAGGGACCGAAACTCCTGTTGCTCCGGCAACGGAAGGGGAAGTGGCAGCTCCTGAAGCGGCGGAAACGCCAGCGGCAACAGCCACTCCTGCTGCGGCGACAGCCGCACCTGAACAAGCAGCTCCCCCTGCTTCTGACCAGAACGAAAATACTGATCCGGCGCAAGCCATATCCGAGGCGGAGAAATCCGAATCTTAATGTTATTACCTTATTTATTAATTGGTGCATCCATGATTATTTTGGGAGGTACGGGAGTACTTGCTTTCTTTTGGGCAGCTAAAAGTGGGCAGTTCTCAAATCTATCGAATGGTGCTGAGAGTATTTTTGATGAAGAAGAACCTATTGGGACCCCGACGGACGTGGTCTTTAAGGGGCGTCGATTTTACAAAGGAAACGATTCCTAATTAGATGAGGTTGGAGGAAAATTGATGAGTCCTGTTTTAGAAAAACAATTACCTGAGAAATCCAAAGGGGCGCCGATGCCTGAGCAAGGGCAAACCGTGGTTGAACGTGTATTAATCGACAGATCTTGCCGTGTACCTGTTTTACTTTTCTTTTCGGCAGCTATTTTCTGGCTTTTGCTGGGATCCCTGTTTGGATTCCTGGCGTCCTGGAAATTGCATCATCCTGAATTTTTGGCAGACTGGTCCTGGTTGACCTGGGGGCGTCTGCGTCAGGTTCACTTGAATATGATTGCCTACGGCTGGTCTTCACCGGCAGGGATCGGTGTGGGGATCTGGTTGATGTCGCGACTTTCCCGTGTGGAATTGCGACATGCGTCGATTTTGATTGTTGCAGCAGTTTTCTGGAATATCGGAGTCCTGCTGGGAGTGATCGGGATTATGATCGGGCATAGCCAGTCCATTGAGTGGCTGGAATTCCCGGCTTATGCAACACCACTGTTATTTGTCTCGTACGCATTTGTGGCGGTCTGGGCGGTGATTATGTTCCGTTTTCGTCGTCCCGGGCACGTCTATGTGTCCCAGTGGTATCTGATTGCTGCATTTTTCTGGTTTCCCTGGTTATATGGAACCGCGTGTGTGTTGACCCAGGCAGTCGAATTGAAAGGGGTAACCCTTGGCGCTGTTAACTGGTGGTTTGGACATAACGTGCTGGGATTGTGGATTACTCCGATTGGATTGGCGGCAGCGTATTATTTTATTCCTAAAGTAATTGGACGTCCGGTTCATAGTTACTACCTGTCTGCGATCGGATTCTGGTCTCTTGCCTTGTTTTACAGTTGGAACGGAATGCATCACCTGGTGGGTGGTCCTTTCCCGGCCTGGTTGATTTCGGCAAGTATTGTGGCCAGTATGATGATGGTGATTCCGGTTTTGACGACTGCGATTAACCATCACATGACGATGAAAGATCACTTTAGCATGCTGGAAGTGAGTCCGACCCTGCGGTTTGTGGTTTTCGGTGCGATGTCTTATACACTGGTCAGTTTACAAGGGATTAGTATGGCATTCCAGTCGGTCAGCCGAATTACGCACTTTACCCATTATACGGTAGGACACTCTCACTTGGGGATGTATTTGTTTTTCAGTATGATCTTATTTGGATCCATGTACTATATTGTTCCGCGGCTGGTGGGATGTGAATGGCGTTCTTCTGCATTGATTAAATGGCATTTCTGGTTAGCTGCCTACGGAGGGATATTTATGGTGTTGGCATTGACCTTTGCTGGAATCCAGCAGGGAATGGCGCTGGATGATCCGGAAGTTCCTTTCATCAAAACTGTGATTGTGACTTTACCGTGGTTAAAAATGCGCAGTGTCACTGGCATTATGATGACCGCAGCACATGTGATCTTTGCGGTACACTTTGTAATGATGCTTCTGCGTCTTGGACGCGAAAGCGGAACCCCTACATACTTCAATGCTCCTGCTAACTATCAGGAAGAGGAGGCTCAGGCATAAAACATGAATAGTTTTAGTAAAATCTTTATAGGTATCTTTTTCGTATTTGCTTTTGCATGGATGGGATTGGTTGCACTTCCTTATATTTACTTAGGAAAGCTGCAACCGCAGGTGAATGAAGAAACCGGGGAAGTCTATCCTGTAGATCAAAGCGGGTTGGCGGCATATGGTGCAAAAGTGTATGCAGCAAACGGGTGTATGTATTGTCACAGCCAGCAGGTCCGTCCGGAATATGCAGGAAGTGATATTGAACGGGGTTGGGGCGTACGTCGTACAGTTCCTCGGGATTATATCCATGAAAGCCCGGTCTATCTCGGAACGATGCGTACCGGACCGGATTTAACCAATATTGGCGCTCGTCAGCCCAGTGAAGCCTGGCAGCACCAGCATCTGTATTCTCCGCAATTATTTGAGCCGGATTCCATTATGCCTCCTTACCGGTATTTGTATAAAAAGCAGAGAATTGTAGGACAGCCTTCTGAGGATGCGATCCAGCCTCCTCCGAGTTCTGACCTGGAAGATGGCTATGAAATCGTCCCGACTTATGAAGCCAAGGCACTGGTGGCGTATCTTCTTTCTTTGAACCGTAGCGCTTCTCTTGAAGAGGCACCGGTGGCTGAATAAGTTCCTCACCGAATTGAACACGCAACAATTTGACTGAAAATGGCATCGCAAAATTCTGACAATTATAACGAACAACCACTGAATCAAAAAGTAGATTACAGTGAGCAACATGATATCACGCATCTACATGCAGCAGTGGTACGGGAAGAAGAAGAACCAACGGATGGAAATGAACCGATTTCCTTGTGGCTGGTTGCATTTTTCGGTCTGACATTGGTGGTGGGTGGTTTATATCTGGGGATGTATAGTGGTGGCTTCCGCTGGGATGTGTATAGCCATTATGAAGGTGGAAAGACAGGTACTGGAGGTGGAGAAGCCGAAGTGGTACAGCTTTCTTTGCTGGAAGAGGGAGAAAAAGTTTATAAACAGAACTGTGTGGCATGTCATGGTGCGAATGGACAGGGGCAGGCAGGACTTTATCCTCCTTTAGTGAATGGGCATTGGGTGGTTGGAAATGAACGCAGTGTCACTGGCGTTGTTTTGAACGGTTTGCAGGGACCATTGGAAGTCGATGGCGTTATGTATAATGGCGCAATGCCTCCATGGGGGTCTGCTTTAAATGATCGTCGCCTTGCGGGGGTACTTACTTATATTCGTCAAACCTGGGGAAATCAGGCTGGAGAAATTACAGAAGCACAGGTGGCGGAAGCACGTAAAATATTTGCTGAACGCAAAACGCCATGGACAGTAGAGGAACTGGAACAGTTGCCAGATGATCCGATCCCCGGTGGTGGTGGCGAAGCTGCTCCTGCAGAAGGTGAAGCCGCTCCTGCAGAGGGTGCACCAGCCGAAGGGGCGGAAGCTGCTTTGTAAGATGACCAGCCGAAGAGGACGTTGGCGCTCCCAGCAAGATGGTTTGCCGACGGGGACGTCGGCGCGCCCAGCCAAGTTTTAGAACTGAACCAGCGAAAAACAGGAGTTTTCGGGGAGAGCGTGGGCTCCGTTCAGGAATAGCAATTCGACAATAAAAAGGTTTTTTTCGACTTTGCCGCCTGAATCCCGGACAAGTTGATTGGCTGCGCGCGAAGTACCGCCAGTTGCGAGAAGATCATCAATAATCACAACGGAATCTTCAGGAAGAATGGCATCGCTGTGGATTTCAAGAGTGGCGGTCCCGTATTCGAGATCGTAAGTGACTTCCTGGGTCTGGTATGGAAGTTTCCCTTTTTTACGGATCGGAACAAAGCCGATACCGAGGTTATAAGCGATAGGGGCACCAAAAATAAAACCACGGGCGTCAATTCCGACAATTTTTTTG
>CAKUMP010000261.1 GCA_934667795.1 uncultured Chthoniobacterales bacterium
GCACGAGATTGGCTTACACACCTTGAAGCCGGGGACGCGGCTGCCGGCGGTGCGTCAGATAGCAGCCGCAGCGGATGTGAGTCATGGAACCGCACGAAACATTTTACAGAAACTTGCGTCACAAGGGTATGTGGAAATCAAACCCGGCAGTGGAACGGTATGGATACGTGAGCCACAAGAACCGAATGAATTCATAGCGCGATCTTCAGAGCTGGTGATTGGAGTGAATACGTTTCAAGCCGACAACAAGGCCGGAAGTCTGAACAAATCGTGGCAGTACCGGATTCATGGGGGGATTACGCATGGAGCGTTGATGAAAGGAGTGTCTTTAAGGCTTAAACATCTTTTGGAAAGATCACAGGATGTAAAAGATGATGTTCAACTGCATCTTCACAATCTGAAGGGAGTGGATGGATTTATTTTATTTCCTTTTTACGGCTTCCGGCAATTGGAACGGATTTTAACGGAAAAAAAAATCCCTTTCGTGTATTTTAATCCTCCCCATTACGACGCTACGAAACAATTTGTGTCCCAGGCCTATTTTGAGATCGGTGAACGCCTGGGAAAAATCTGGGGACACGTGAAGAAGAAACGGGTTCTGACCTTTTTTTCTCCTGGTCCGGAAAAGTCCGTTTCCTGTCAATTTATGTCTGCCGGGCTCATGAGCGGACTGGCGATGAATCAGATACGGTTACCGGAAATTTATAAATTAACGCTTACACAAAGCGATCGGGAAACGGCTGCGAAAGCATTTGGAAAGTTCATCGATAAGGGATGGATTCCGGATGCGGTTCTGTGCAAATCCGACATCATAGCGCTTGGGGTGCTGGAAATGGCGCAAATAAAAGGGATTGGGGTGCCGGAGCAGATGAGTGTGGTGGGAGGCAATGGGATGAGTTATTATGAGCCTTCACGTTCGCCTCTCACCGCCTTTCATCAGCCATTGGAAGAAATTGGAGAACACCTGATAGAAATGCTGGCGGAACAAATCACACATCCCCATATCCCACAACCCGGAGTTTATTTGAAAAGCACTATCCTGGTCGGAGATACGACCACCCAGAAAGAAAATCATTACATCAAAAAATTCAACCTGCAAAAACAAACGCATTAACCTTATGAAAAAATTCTTATCCCTCCCATTATGTCTCGGAATCCTGCTTTGTATTCCTCATCCGACCTTTGCTGAATCCGGTGATGTCATCGAGCCGATCGAAATTGATCTGGAAAAACCACTTTCTGAAAGTGTTCCGAGCGAACTGCTGTATTTATACTGGAACATGAATGAGTCGTCGGGAGTCGAAGTTGCCAACCAGGCAGCAACAGGGCCGGACTATAATGGTCTGTTATACCCGGGTGGATTTAGTGCGCCGGAATTTGGACCTTCGCGATCGCAGGAATTTGGGAATGCAGTGTGGTTACAAGGGGAAGAAAAACTGGACGCCAATACAGATGCCAATCCGCATATTAAATGGTCTGGCGAAGGACATCTGGATGCTTTGAATTTAACTCAAACTTCTTTTACTGCAGGTTTATGGGTAAAATTTAATGCGCTTACCGGAGCTGGCGAACGCATCCGCCTGATCAACCGGGGACGTACGGCGGTCCAGGATTACTGGGATTACACGCTCTCCCGGGTACAATCCAATAATAGATATATCTGGGTGCTGGATTTCAGCATTGGCACTCAAAGAGGAACGTCCGAACGTGTCCGTGCCATCCTCCCTGCAGATATCCTCCCCGACCTCTGGTACCATTTCGCATTTTCTCTCGAATATAAAGAAAATGAAGGCAGCGAGATCCGTTTTTTCCTCAATGGAGAACTTCTGAATACCGAAATGCTGCCACTCACGATTTCCCCTCCTACGAGTCTTGATCAACAATTAACGGTCGGCGAACGCGCGACTTCTTCGTATCATTCCCGGTTGAACGCGTGGATCGACGAAGTATTTATCGCGCGAGGGCTCCATGATTTCACCCCTGCCACCCCATATTGATTCCGGAGTTACAAATTAATCACTTTTGCTGAGAAGATATCTTCTGATTGCAACAGGTCATCCAGGACATGGGGTTCTGGAGCGGAGTCGAGATTGAGGATAGTAATCGCTCTTCCACCAATTTCGGAACGGCTGAGGGACATGGTGGCAATGTTGACCTGATGTTTTCCGAGAAGGGTACCGAAATGTCCAACGATACCGGGGCGGTCGCGGTTTTCCAGCACCAAAAGATACCCCTGGACCTTGGCTTCCACGTGCCGCTGACCCACTTTTACAATCCGTGGAGTATTCCCGAAAAATGTTCCGGCAATCGATGTGGTTTCCCCACCGGATGACGCTGTAACTTCGATCAGTTCGGAATATTCTTCACTGTCACTGTCGCGCGTTTCCTGTACTTTCAATCCGATCGTGGAAGCAAAAGCGGGCGCATTTACAATATTGACATCCGGCCCACCGGCAATTTCCACAAACCCTTTCAGAGTGGCACGTGTAATGGGGGTCGTATCGGCTTCGCTAAGGCGAGTTCCATGATAACTGATCGTCAAGGAATCACAACGTTTTGGCGAAAGCTGGGACAGAATACGACCAAGCTTTTCACCCAAATCAATGTAAGGTCCAATAGCAGCCAGCGTTTTGGCATCAATACTTGGCATATTGACCGCATTTCGAATCGTGCCTTCCAGGAGCGCAAGCTGAATGGATTCGGCAATTTCGATACCGACATTTTCCTGTGCTTCCGCAGTGGACGCTCCCAGGTGGGGAGTCATTACCAGATGGGGATTGCTTCGAAGAGGAGAATTTTCTTCCGGCGGTTCCACTTCATAAACGTCCAGAGCGGCGCCAGCCACGTGTCCGGAATTCAGGGCTTCCAAAAGCGCATTGTCGTCAATCAATCCCCCACGCGCACAGTTGACAATGCGAACCCCGGGCTTGGTCAGTCCCAGACGGCGAGCATCCAGCATATGACGTGTTTCGGGGGTCAGTGGCATGTGCAGCGTGATAAAATCAGCATCGCTG
This sequence comes from uncultured Chthoniobacterales bacterium, assembly GCA_934667795.1. Taxonomy (GTDB): domain Bacteria; phylum Verrucomicrobiota; class Verrucomicrobiia; order Chthoniobacterales; family CAKUMP01; genus CAKUMP01. The sequence goes on from CAKUMP010000261.1 coordinate 3,015, forward strand.
ATGGCATCATCCAGGCTTTCAACTAATTCCACATGAAGCGAACGCGCACGGTTTGCTGATAAATAGGGGTCGTACGCCAGAACACGCATGCCAAATGCCAAAGCACGTTTCGCGACTTCCGTCCCGATACGTCCCATCCCTAAAATAGCCAGCGTTTTTTGATAAAGCTCTACGCCTTCAAATTTTTTACGATCCCAGCGGCCTTCGGTCATCGTTTTATGTGCCTGAGGAATCCGGCGGGCCGTGGAAACCATCAAAGAAAAGGCATGTTCTGCTGTAGAAATGGTATTTCCCCCCGGCGTATTCATCACGATCACCCCACGACGGGTCGCCGCTTCCACATCGACATTATCCACTCCTACTCCGGCGCGTCCAATCGCTTTCAAATTCGTCGCAGCCTCAAGTACCGCGGCCGTCACCTTTGTCTGGCTGCGTACCACCAAAGCAGAAAATTCAGGAATACGCTTAATAAGTTCTGCTTCACTCAATCCGATATCCACCACAACGTCCAGAAGGTCGCCCTTGCGGAGCGCTTCAATTCCACTTTCGGAAACCGGGTCGGATACGAGAACTTTTAAACGATTTTGATCTGCTTGCATGATCGCAGGATACCAATCTTGTTTTTCGATACCAGAAGTTTTCACCCGTTTTTAATAAAAATTTTGTCATAAAGGATCACTCTTGTTCAAAACCGCTGGAAATCGGCATTTATTTACGAATCGAGTCCTGCTTTAATTCGTTGGCGCATCTTGTTTTTTTGGGAGAATCGTTGATAGTAATGGGAATTGTTTCTCTTAAATTATATAAACAGGTTATGAGCTGGTCTTACCGGATATTTAAAGTCGCAGGAATTGAAGTACGGGTACATGTTACCTTTTTACTTTTGTTATTATTTTTTGGATATGTGAGTTACCAGGCAGGCGGAACCGAGTTGGCAGTTTCTCGCATCGCATTTATCCTTTTTTTGTTTGGATGTGTATTGCTTCACGAATTCGGACATG
>CAKUMP010000262.1 GCA_934667795.1 uncultured Chthoniobacterales bacterium
ATTTTTGGCGTAGCATCTAGATATCGGGAATAACGTTCTTCGGGTTTCATATAAGATTTATGATAGCAAATATTTTACTCTAATCCACGAATTCTCTTTCATCTTCTGATAAATTTGCTGTTTTTTTGAGGAAATCCTTATGTAATCATGTTTTAGAGCGGAAAAGATGAGAAAAATAGTTGACTTTAACTTGAATAAAATGTCAAAAAGCATGAAGTCAATTAGCGGGCGTTTAGAGTGAGTAACTAATTGATTTATTCCAAACCAGAACCAACCCATAAAATTTTATTTGCATGAATAAAGCAGAATTAATTGAAGCAGTGCAGAAATCTCTCGGAGGAGAAACATCAAAAGCTCAAGCAGAACGCGCCGTCTCCGCAGTTATTGACAGTATGAAAACGGGCTTGAAAAAATCCAAGTCTGTTCAGATCATCGGATTTGGCACATTAAAAGTTGCTGAGCGTAAAGCACGTAATGGCATTAATCCTAAAACCGGTCAGAAGATTCGCATTAAGAAATCGAAAACCGTAAAATTTGCACCGGGTAAAGCTTTGAAGAGCATGCTCTAAAAGATTTCCCCCTACGGAAAATAAGCCTGTTCGCTATTTATGCGGACAGGCTTTTTTTGGACCTTTTTTTGCTTGAGCAGAGTTTTGATGAGTTAAAAAATTGAAGAAAATGGAGAAGACGATGCAACAGAACGGGATTGAACGACTGGATAAAAATTTTTTAGTAAGTGGCTATGGAGGAGATGCGGATTGGTATGAGGCGAGCGAATTATTTGCGTACGGACAAGGCTGGAAAGGGGAGGCGGATGCCTGGTGTCGTTTACCAGGACGTGCAAAAGAACGGGTGCGGGAACCGGTATGGGATTTAAGTCGTTACTCTTCCGGAATCCATCTGGAGTTTGAAACAAATTCAGAGGTGATTCTGGCGCATTGGATTTTGAGAAGCGATGCTCTGCAATTGAATCATATGCCCGCGACTGGCGTCAGTGGGCTGGATTTGTATTCGGAAGAAAATGGAGAATGGCGCTATGTGGGAACCGGGATTCCTCGTGCAGCAGGGGAAAATGAAGCAAAAATCGGGGGGACTTTTCCGCGAGAATGGAGGAAATATCGGTTGTATCTTCCGCTGTATAATGGCGTGAGCACACTTCAGATTGGGGTAGCGGCCGGGGCAGGGTTTCGTCCGGCTTTGCAACACGACGGACGAAAAGAAGTTTGTTTTTATGGAACTTCCATCACCCAGGGGGGCTGTGCTTCACGCGCTGGAATGAGTTATCCCTCTTTGCTGGAAAGACGGCTGGGCTTTAGTGCAATTAATCTCGGGTTTTCAGGAAATGGACAGGCAGAACCTGAAATGGCACAACTGCTAGGGGAGTTAAATCCTGCAGCATTTGTGATCGATTGTCTTCCGAATCTTCCTTCTTTTCCGGTCGAAGAAATGATTTCTCGCTTGTTGTTTTTATTGAAACATATCCGGGCAAAACATTCGGAAACTCCAGTGTTGGTCGTAGGCACCATTACCTACCCGGGGATATGGCTGGATATCGATAGACGTGAAAAATGGCGCTGTCTGGATCAAGCATTCCGGGCAGTTCGGGAACAATTGGAAAAAGCATTTCCTGTTCCTGTGTTATTTCACAGCGGGGAAGAACTTTTAGGTGATGATAGCCTGGCGACAGTAGATGGTGTCCATCCCACCGATCTCGGCTTCCAGAGAATGGCAGAAAATTTAGCAGAACCCCTGTCGCTGCTGTTGAAATAATTTGGAGTGCGGCGGTTCCCGCCGCTTTGGATCATATCGCAATGGATGTGGGAAATTTTTTATTTTTTGCAGTTCAGCTATCGTTCGAACAGCAGTGCCCTGAAAGGGCAACCTATGTCAACCTGGGGTAATCACCCATACGCGCTAACTTGTTTTTTTATCCGCAGATTAACGCAGATTAACGCAGATTATTTTTTGTTTTTTATGGATAAGTTAGAGCCTATGTGGTAATCACCCCGGGTCTGGGAGCGCCGACGTCCCCGTCGGCCAACGTGCCGTTGGATCATTTATGCGCTACCGCGCCCATGGCATTTTACGTTAATTGTCGGACGGCGGTTTCCGCTGCTTTGGATCATCGTGAATGAGATGTATGAACCACCTTCGCATGGCGACACTCACACATCGTTCGAACCAAAGCGGTAAGAAACCAGCGCGTACTCGCAAATTTTCCTTTTTTAGCAGAAAGTGTTGAAAAATATGAAATATTATGTTATAATCCCCCCGTAATTGGGGGATACTTAAACTTAGCCATTTCTAATCATGTTCGTTTGAATAAACTACGCTTGTTAGGACGACCTGCGGTGCGATTTGTGGCAGTTTAGATTCAGCGACTAATTCTTATGGTTTCACGCAAAGCACGCAAAGCACGCAAAGGATTTTTTAAAGGCTTTTATATACGAGCTGTTTGAGTTACAGGATCCCATTCAAAACTTTATAGAATAAATTCTTTTTAAAAACAGGTTCCTTTGCGGTCTTGGCGGCCTTTGCGTGAAATAAGTTTTTTAGCCGACGGGACGTCGGCGTGCCCAGCAAAAAGACCTGCCGACGGGGACGTCGGCGCTCCCAGGGGCTTCAAATCTCCTATTTTAATGCTTTGCGGATGGTATTTGCGGTGAAATGCCATTGTTGGGAAGTCAGGGTTGCTTCCGCAGCGGGGAGGATCGTGGTGATATGTTCGGGTGTTTTAGTTCCGATAATCGCAGAAGTTAAAGCTGGGTGCGTGAGCAACCACCGAATGACAAATTGTGGAATAGTCAGTCCCAGTTCCTGAATCATTGGTTCCAGTGTTTTGAAAGCGGTCTGGAGTTTTTGCTGATAGGCAGGCGCAAAATACGGAAGTTCCTGGCGGTGGTCATTTTTTGGGGGAGTGTTGCTGTACTTGCCGGTCAGGGCACCACGGGCAAGCGGTGAATAGGCCAGTACCGAAATCTGTTGTTCCAGACAAAGTGGAAATTCCTCTTCTTCTCTTTCGCGTTGCAGCAGGTTATAACACGGCTGCAGGGAATCAATACGGGTAAATTTTCCCAGCATACGGATCTGACTTGCATTGAGATTGCTGACACCGAATGCGCGGATTTTTCCTTGCTTGCGTAATGTTTCAATGGCATCTGCCACCTCTTCGGGGTGGATAAGGGGATCCCATGCATGCAACTGGTACAGGTCAATATAATCTGTTTGCAGACGTTTGAGTGATGCTTCACATTCTTTCAGACTGTAATCGCGTGCGGTATTCGGGAAGCGGGAAGCCCCCATGTATTCGGGGAGAGAAGTCGTGAAATCCCAGTAAAATTTAGTTGCGAGAATCCAGTCTTTCCGGGTGTTCGTGGATTTAAAATAATTCCCGAGAGATTCCTCCGCATAGCCGTCGCCATAAGCATCTGCGGTATCGACAAAACGCAGTCCGGCGTCATGCGCAGTTTGCATCGCTGCATTCCAGTCGGACAGATCAATATCTCCCCAGTATTTAGGACTAAGCTGCCAGCAGCCGACACAAAGGTTTGGTATATAAATATCAGTTTGCCCAAGACGATATGTTTTCATACGTTTCATTATAGAAATGAAATTTTGAAAAGCAAACGTTCGATGTGATTTCTTTTCAGAAAGTGTTCGAATGTTGCGTCAATCGTCTTGGGCAATTCTGGAATATTCAGAGAAAGGAAGAGAAGTGACTAACCGCCGGAAGCACCTTCGCCACCTGGTTCGGTCATCGAAACCGGATCCAATGCGGCCTGCAGTTCTTCGGGAGACATAAGGTTCCGTTCGGTGCAGATTTCGCGTACCGTACGTCCTGTCTTGTCGCTTTCTTTTGCGATTTCGGTGGCTTTATCGTAACCAATAATCGGTGCCAGGCTGGTGACCATCGCCATACTGTATTCCACGAGTTCTTCACAACGTGCCACATTGGCAGTAATACCGGTCACGCATTTTTCCGTGAATACCTGTGAGCCGGATGCCAGC
>CAKUMP010000263.1 GCA_934667795.1 uncultured Chthoniobacterales bacterium
CACAATACCTGGCCCTTTAATAATGGTCCTGTCGATAAGCCCAATACAACCGTCTGGATAGATTTTCGTCATGCCAGACATGCTAACGGGCTTTTTCTGGACGGACATGTCGCGACATTCGCTGTCGAAGACCTGCGCGGGCAAAATCCGAGAAATCTTATTTCCACTCCATAATATGAATATGAAACATCTTGTTTTTCTAGCGGTGACACTTGGTCTTTTTTCCATTGTCAGCAAATCCTTTTGTGAAGAAAGCAAAGCCATCCTGCAACCGCGAATCCTGGGAGATTTTAAAGGTGGAGAACCGGCACTAAGCATTGCTCCAGGAGAGAAACGGCTGTCGCGCAGCATAGATTCCGCAGCTCGAAATAAACATCCTTATAACGAGTTCGCAGGCAAACGTATCTCGCTGAAAGAAACCATCGGGCAGGATCATCAGAAAAATTTCATTCTGATTCCAAAAACAGAAATGACCATGAATGTTCTTGGAGGAATGAATATGGCAGAAGGGACGTTTGCTGCGTGGTTTAAAAAAGGGGAAATTCTTATTAAAGAAACTGCGCCACTGCTTTCTGCCAAGAGTTATTCTACAGGAGTTTTTCGTGGCACAAGCCACTGGAAAATCGGGGCAAAACACCACGGAAGCAAATCTGAGCTTTATCTTTCCACTCCTCATACAAATTGTGTGGTCCCCTACCCGGCGACATCTGAAGATACCTGGGTTCATATCGCTGCGGTCTGGAACGAAAACCATGGGGCAAAAATTTATATTAATGGAGAAATTGCGGGCGCAACATGGCACAACAGCCTTTCTTCCAGTGAATCCAGCAAGCCCCTTTTTTCTACACGCCATCATCCGGAAGTTTTCACCCAAAGCACCTTCAGCCAGGGCACGGGAAATCGCACGTTTGTCCCACTTGAAAAAGCAACTAACTGGAACGACACCCATATCACGCTGCAACAAGCAGAAACAGATTCACTCACGCTCGTGCATGAATCCCCTGAACGCCTGCAAATGCGCACACAAAAACTGACCGACCTGGAGCCGGGTGATTACACGCTTACAATCACCATGCAAGACGTCGCTGTCGGAAAGTGGGCACCCAGATTATCCGTCCACTCCGATGGAGAACATCACTTTGCCAAATTATCCGCGCTCCCACAGGATGCGTCTAATCCTGACTCCGCACAATTTACATTTTCCATTCCTGAAAGTACAACGTCACATATTGTATTAGACCTCAACTTTTATGGGCCGGCGACATTTGAGCTTCAGGAAATTGCAATCCAGCTAAAAGAAAATACAGCTATCCCCACTGCCCTTTCCTCTGTTGATAATCCAATTCCGGTAGATCGCCTGCAAATCCACACCGATCCCGATGGTGGAATCCGTCTGTTACAGGTTTTTGATACCGCATTATCTGAAGAAGGAATTCACGCTCTGTATTCCGGTCATCCGGTACAAACCGACATGGTTGAATCATCTGCTCCCAATCCTTCATTTCGTTTAACCAGTTTAGGTTGGAATGACTCCCCGCATGATTCTTTTTTAAACGTAAAACCTGATAAAGTTTTTGTTTTGCAACAAGCATCCGTGCTGGAAGCGAACGAAAACATGCGTGCAGCCGGCTGGCTTCCGGTCAGTGGATTTGTTAGCGATACCTTCCCCTGGCATTATCACGGTTATGGCATGGGGGTAGATAAAGAACTGCAACTCACGTTTGATGACAATGTCATTCCCAACTGGGTAACTGGCAGTGGCGATCTGCAGGGCGTTCTTCAAAATCCACTTCAGGAAAAATCCCAGCCTCTCCTGGCAGCCAACCCATGGTTTTCTGCGCATCTCGACTCCGCTGTTGCCGGAACAAAATTGAAAATCATTCGCAGCTCGAAAGTATATACCGACAGAATGTCCGGCAATCTCACCCACCTCGGGTTTTATAAAATTTCCGAAGAAGAATCTGTTTTCCCGACCGGTGGAAAATCCTTTTATTTTCAAAAAACAAATGACACCTCCCTTTTACCTGATTGGAAAGCCAGAGAGTTCCATTCGATATATTCGCCAGGCAATCGCCTTTTATTTTCTCCTCAAAAATCAGACACTCCGACTGCCGAAGAAATCATCCCGGCATTTTCCGCCTGGCATGTGATCACCGCCCCCATGGCGGAAGAATATTTTCTTGGCAAAATCACATTACAACTGCGTACCAGACCCTTCCAGCAAGCTGTCCGGGCTCGCATAGTAGTTCACGATCCATTTTCCCCATGGAGAGAATTTGCTCGGCTTAACTTTCTTTTGCAGCCCTCCGAAAACTCGAACAGCCAAAGTCATTCTATTGTCCTGGACCTTCGAGACACCCTCATCGACAAGGGGGAAGTTGTCTGGGTAACAATCACATTTGATCAGGACGTTCATTTACTTACAGGCACCGAGGGCAGTACCTTTTCTTTTTTCCCGGCAGAAAACAAAGAAAATGCGCTGGCACTCTGGAGGGACTGGGAATTACATTCCGCGCGAGACCGTATTGAACTCATGAGTGAGCCACGTCCATGGGCGGACATAGATGAAACGTATGACACGCGCTGGTGGTTGTGTATAACATCTTCTGTCTATGAGCAAATTGACAGATCCTTATCCAGATTAAGGACCCGTCTTCCGGAGGATAAAACAGTCCAGGCATTCTGGCAGTTTACTCATCCACAGACGCCCGTAACCATTGCGGATATCCCGCTTCCAGAAACAGGCAATCATCCTGAATGGGCAGTCCTGACACAAAAATGCCTTTTGTTTTATAAACAATTTGTCGATTACTGGATCGATAACCGTCAGCATAAAAATGGCGAATTCGGACATTTTTATGGGGATGATACAGATCTTGTCCAGGACTGGCTCGACTTGATTTTGATTACCGATCCACAAGAAAAATACCGCGAATCACTACACCGTCTGGCTTATGGAATTTCCAATACATTTACGCTGCTCGGCGGTCGCGATGGAACAAAAGGTACGTCTGTCCGAGGACAGCCCATCCTCAAAAATGGTTTAAACCTACGCTGGACAGATGTTCTACACGCTTATGAAGACGGGCTAAATGTTCAACCGTCTGACTTTATTGCGAATTATGGGGATCCGGTAAAATTCCAGCATTTACTGGATACTGTATCACGTTATGACGGATATTTGCTGACGTCGGAAGTGGATGGAATCCGAAGATTCGCATCTGAAGGGAGCGGGACCGCATTTGCCAATACGTATAAAATTGCAGGCAGCCCACATGACAAATACTGGTTTTTAATGTTGCACGCCGGATTGGTAACAGCGTGGTACAATCATGATCCGGAGGTATGGTCGATGCTGGAAGCAGTCGCCAGGTCCCAGATTTTTTCTTCGGAAACCAACCCGGCCCCGCCCATGCCTACTCTTCTTCAAGCCGTTTATTCAAAAACAGGAAACATCGATTTCCTGGCCCCATTAATTGAAATGGAAGCATGGAAAAATAATCGTACCCTTCAGGCAAATAACGATGCGCTCTATGCAAATACCTATATGCGGGTTCCGGACCTGAACAAACAATCGACATTTCAGTTTCTTTCACAGGACGCGTCTGAGCGTTATGCATTACTACAAACAGAATCTCTGGGCTGGCGGGAAGATCGACATCTTAAAAACTGGCTCGAATGGCAATTCACCGGCAACGAGTCTCATCTGCTTACCGCCCTGCGGGAATTATATCGCAAACTGTTCTTCATGATGCCCGCTTATACAGTCGCCGAACAATCGGGAGATCGAATATCCATTCCCAAACAATTGATTTCACAACTCTATCTGGGCGGCGTACCTGGCTCCAGGAACCGACATTTTCATCCGGACTTTGCAGTGAGTTATCAGGATTTAAATGATAATTTTGCAGCGAGAGTTTTGAAAAACACCCCGCAATCGCTCCAGGTACAACTTTATTCATTCGATCAAGAACCTGTCTCGGGAG
>CAKUMP010000264.1 GCA_934667795.1 uncultured Chthoniobacterales bacterium
GCATATTGCAGGAAATTGAATCTCAGATCGCCGGACTTCAAACCGCGGCGGTAAAAACCAATGTAGGAACCGTTCGCGAAGCAGGGGACGGGGTCGCCAAGATCGAAGGCTTGAGCGATGTCATGCTTAACGAAATGATTGAATTTCCAGGCGGCCTGTACGGGTTGGCATTGAACCTGGAAGAATCCGAGGTCGGGTGTATTTTGCTCGGGGATTCCACGAACGTGAAAGAAGGGGACGAAGTACGTACGACAGGACGCCTTCTGGCAGTTCCCGTGGGTAAAGGCCTGCTCGGGCGTGTGGTCAACACTTTGGGCGAGCCAGTAGATGGTAAAGGCCCCATCAAGTACGAACAGACTTACCCGGTGGAAAAAATTGCTCCCGGGATTATTAAACGTCAGTCCGTGACCCAGCCGGTACAGACCGGGATTATGGCAGTGGATGCGATGATTCCTATCGGGCGTGGTCAGCGTGAGTTGATCATTGGGGACCGCGCAACCGGAAAAACCACAATCGCGATTGATACGATCATTAACCAGGCACGTATCAACAAAGCTAATGAAGGCAAAGAAGGTTTCCGTCCTGTTTATTCCATTTATGTGGGAATCGGGCAGAAAAACTCCAACATTGCACGCTCGATTGCTGTACTGGAAGAAGCAGGCGCGCTGGAATACACAATTGTCGTGACCGCACCTGCATCCGATACTGCAACGAATCAGTATCTGGCTCCATTCGCAGGCGCTGCAATGGGAGAATGGTTCATGGATAATGGCATGGACGCCTTGATCGTTTTTGATGACCTTTCAAAACACGCGGTAGCATACCGTCAGGTTTCTTTGATTTTGAAACGCCCATCCGGACGTGAAGCCTATCCTGGAGACGTTTTCTACCTGCACAGCCGCTTGCTGGAACGCAGTGCGCGTTTGAGTAAAGAAGCTGGAAATGGTTCTCTTACCGCGCTGCCGATTATTGAAACCCAGGCAGGGGACGTTTCGGCCTATATTCCAACCAACGTGATTTCGATTACGGACGGACAGATTTATCTGGAAACTGACTTGTTCTATCAGGGGATTCGTCCTGCGATTTCGGTGGGTCTTTCGGTTTCCCGTGTGGGATCTGCAGCACAGACGAAAGCTGTGAAGCAGGTTGCCGGGAAAATCAAAGGGGAACTGGCACAGTTCCGTGAGTTAGCTGCCTTTGCGCAGTTCGGATCCGACCTGGATGCCGGAACCCGCAGTAAACTGGAACGCGGTCAGCGGATTGTGGAAATTTTCAAACAGAACCAGTACAATCCTCTTTCTGTCGCAGAGCAGGTCGCAGTTTTGTGGGCGGTTCAGAAAAACTATTTTGACGATATCCCGGTGGATCGCGTGAAAGATTTTCAATTGAAACTTCAGGATTACCTGGTGACCCGGAAAGCGGAACTCCTGACAAAAATTGATGAGAAAAAAGCAGTGGACGATGAAATCGATGCGGGTCTTGATGCCGCTGTAAAAGAATTTAAATCCACCTGGAGATAAGAATCCATGGCAGCCAATACACGAGATATCAGACGCCGGATCAAATCGATCAAAAACACGGCGCAAATTACCAAAGCCATGCAGATGGTTGCAGCAGCCAAGATGCGTAAAGCACAGGTTGCCGCAACGGAAGGGCGGCCTTACGCACGGCTTTTTAATAAAATTCTGAGTTCCGTACGCGCCGCAGCGGCCACCGCGATTTCCAGCCCATTGCTGGAAGAGCGGGAAGTGAAACGCGAACTGGTAGTTTTGATCAGCACCGACAAAGGATTGTGCGGCGGGCTGAATACCAACCTGTTTCGCGAAGCTTCCAAATTCCCAGCGGATACTACCGAATTTATTACCGTCGGTAAAAAAGGCGGCGTGTTTCTGGCACGGATGAAACGAACCATCCTGGCAGATTTCCCGCTCGGCGAATCATTCGGAATCCGCGAAATTAAAGCGTTTTCCAAATTGTTGACAGAAAAATTTGTGAACAAGGAAGTGGATCGGGTTTCGGTCGTTTATACCGAATTCGTTAATACGCTGAGCCAGAAACCGGTATCAAAAATTTTATTACCATTAAGTCCGGATGCGTTGACGATTGATGCCGGGAATGGATCTGAAGAAACACTGGATCAGGAAATCGAATATAAATTCGAACCAAGTGCCTCAGACGTTCTGGAAGCATTATTGCCCCACTTTATTAATTTCAGTCTTTATCAAATCGCGTTGGAAGCTCGCGCTTCTGAACACAGTGCACGGATGGTTGCAATGAAAAGTGCAACTGATAATGCGCAGCAATTGGTAAAAGATCTGACTCTGGAATACAACAAACTGCGTCAAGCCAGTATTACAACCGAGTTGCTCGAAATTGCGACAGCTCAGGCCGCGCTTTGATAAACTTTAATCACACCTAATCTCAATCAAGTAATCTCACATTATGAATAACGGAAAAATTGTTCAAGTTATCGGCCCGGTGGTGGACGTCGATTTCAGTGCGGCCGGAGACCTGCCTAAGGTCTATGACGCGTTGACGGTCGAATATGACATTAACGGAGAAAAGCAAACACTCACGCTTGAAGTCCAGCAGCACCTGGGAGATGGCTGGGTACGTTCCATTGCGATGTCCTCAAGTGAAGGGTTGAAGCGTGGAATGGATGTGGCTGCAACAGGCGCACCTATTTCTGTCCCGGTTGGAGAAGGGGTGTTAGGACGTGTGTTCAACGTGACGGGAGATCCTGTGGACGAACGCGGTCCGGTTCATTTTGAAAAACGTTATCCGATTCACCGTCCGGCACCTTCGTTGGTGGACCAGGATACGAAAGCGCAGATTCTGGAAACCGGGATTAAGGTTATTGACTTGATTTGTCCGTTTACCAAAGGGGGAAAAGTGGGAGCATTCGGGGGAGCGGGTGTGGGTAAAACGGTTGTGATCATGGAGTTGATTAACAACATTGCAAAAGGACACGGGGGATACTCGATTTTCGCGGGTGTGGGAGAACGTACACGTGAAGGAAATGACCTTTACGGGGAAATGAGTGAAGCAGGTGTTATTAATCAGGAAGATTTAAGTAAGTCCAAAGTGGCATTGGTATATGGCCAGATGAACGAACCTCCAGGTGCACGTTTGCGTGTGGCGCTGTCTGCACTTTCCATGGCGGAATATTTCCGTGATGAAAAGAACCAGGACGTGTTGCTGTTCGTGGATAACGTGTTCCGTTTCTCCCAGGCGGGAGCGGAAGTATCGGCACTTTTGGGACGTACACCATCCGCGGTGGGGTATCAGCCAACTCTGGCTGCTGAAATGGGTGCGTTGCAAGAACGCATTACTTCCACAACAAAAGGCTCGGTCACAAGCTTTCAGGCAGTTTATGTTCCTGCGGATGACTTGACAGATCCGGCTCCGGCGAACACCTTCGCTCACCTGGACTCCACGATCGTGTTGGAACGTTCTATTGCTGAATTGGGGATTTATCCTGCGGTGGATCCATTGGCTTCGACTTCCAAAGCACTGGCTCCGGAAATCGTGGGCGAAGAGCACTACAAAGTGGCTCGTGGCGTACAAACCGTTTTACAGCGCTATAAGGATTTGCAGGATATTATCGCGATTCTGGGGATGGATGAACTTTCTCCCGAAGATAAATTGACGGTGTATCGCGCACGTAAAATCCAGCGTTTCCTGAGTCAGCCATTCCACGTGGCGGAAGTCTTTACTGGAACTCCAGGACAATATGTTCCGATTTCCGAAACCATCCGCGGGTTCCAGGAAATTCTGGATGGGAAACACGATGATGTACCAGAATCAAACTTCTACATGAAGGGTGGAATTGATATGGTGAAAGAAAGCTAAGGAAATTTTCCCCACGGGGCCCGGCAAATAATAACCGCCCCCGTGGATTCCTTACTCGAAATCCCGACAACCCAACTCTTCCTATAAATCATGGCAACATTGCATTTAGAAATTGTAACTCCAGAAG
>CAKUMP010000265.1 GCA_934667795.1 uncultured Chthoniobacterales bacterium
CAACCCCTGTATATGCCCGTAGAGGTCACTCCGCAGATCATAAATCACCTTTTGCTCAAAAATATTGTTCAACAAAATTCTCAAGCTGTTCATTCCATCCCGAAGGATAAAAGACCCCAGTGCCACAAACACCATCGGCCACAAGAGTTCCGGTTGATTTCCACGAATCACATCATCAATAATAATCTGTGTCGCTTTGGGAAAAACCACAACCATCGCGGTCCCCACAAGCGCACAGGCCCAGGTTGCCAGTGCCAGCCCGGGATAGCGTTTGATATATCCAAATGTCCGTCTTAAAGTTTTACCTCGTCCCACTATTTCACCCTCATTCCATTAAAAATTTATATAATCCTGTAATCTTATACCACCAGATTCCGGTTTTTACCTCCTAAACCTGCAATAATATCCAAATGATACTGTCCGGCTCGCTTCCGGACTTTTACCTCCGCACCAAATGCTTCGCTCAGGATCTCTCCCCGTACAACCGTCTGCTTTTTCCCCTGCGCCAAAACACGCCCATTTTTCAATACTAACACATGTGTGAAAATTTCTCCAATTTCTTCCACATGATGTGTGACTAAAACCAGATTCGGCCCCCCTTTGATTTTGCCCAGCCGATCCAGAAAAGTCAGAAACCGCACACGTGCAACAGGATCAAGCCCCGCACAAGGTTCGTCCAGAATCAACAGCGCCGGATCCCCCATCATGGCCCGGGCAATCAGGACACGTTGACGCTCCCCCTGGGAAAGGTACACCCAGTTCCGCTCGGCTAATTCCGTCGCTTCCACCCGCTGCAACAACTCCAGAGCGCGCTCCCGATCTTTTTTGGAAATTCTCCCCCAATGATTAATCATCGCGTCTTTTCCACTTACGACCACATCCAACGCACTTTCGCCATCCGCAATCCGCTGCCGAATCGCACTACTCACCAGTCCAATCGATTTACGCAACTCCTGCCAGTTCGATTCGCCAAAAACTTTCCCCAATACTTCCACCCGCCCGTCGCTCGGGACCAAATACCCGGTCAAACTGCTTAACAAACTCGTTTTCCCACTCCCATTACTCCCCAAAATGACCCAATGCTCCCCGCGATGCACTTCCCAATCAACACCATCCAGAATCGTCACCCCCCGCCGTACACATAATTTCTCCAATTGCAATATCCTCTTTAACATCCCCCCATTCTCCTGCCCAAAAACAAAATTTAAAAGAAAATTTCCCTGGGAGCGCTGACGTCCCCGTCGCCAAATTTGGAGTGCGGGGCTCTGCACCGCTTTGGATCGAATGGTCGAAGTGCTTCAATACGCAAAAAAATTCACCATCCCTTTCGATATGATCCAAAGTGACGGGAACCGACGCACTGGAGTTTGGACATTTTCGCTACTGTCCCAATAAAACGCTACGGCTCTGTCCCTAACGAAACGTTCGAAGGGCTCTGTCCCTAATGGACGCTCGAAGGGGTCTGTCCCTAACGGAACGTTCGAAGGGGTCTGTCCCTAACGGACGCTCGAAGGGGTCTGTCCCTAACGAAACGTTCGAAGGGGTCTGTCCCTAACAGAACGCTCGAAGGGGTCTGTCCCTACTAGAACGCTTTGGATCGAATGACCAAAGAACTTCCATACGCAAAAAAATTCACCATCCCTTTCGATATGATCCCAAGCGGCGGGAACCGCCGCACTCCAAATTTTACCGCAACTGAAAATTGATCGGGACTCTTGCTTGTGCTGGCACGGGGTTTCCTTTTCCATCGCGCGCCGGTCTGAACCTCCATTTTCGTGCACCCTCTATCGCTGCTTGATCCAACAGTGCTGATCCGCTGGATTTTTCCAACCGTACCCCTGTCACCACCCCTTTTTCAGAAATACTCAACTGCAAATAAACGACTCCTTCCACACGATCTCTTTTTGCTTGTGCGGGATACTCCGGCGCAGGATTTCTCAAAACACTTGCGCCTGTCACCACCGGTCCTCCTGCAACCGCACTTTGCGATCCCGACGGCACTGCTGCACGCGGACGCACAGCCGGTTTCTCCCGAGGAGTTGCAACCGGTTTCGGTGTCGCCCGTACTTCCGCTTCTTCCGGTCGCTCTGCCGGACGCTCCGCATGAATCACTTCTGGTGTTGGTTCGGGTTCAGGTGTGGGCTCCGGAGTAACCTCAGGTGTAGGCTCAGGTGTAGGTTCTGGCGTCGGTTCCGGTGTAGGTTCGGGTTCTGGCGTCGGTTCTGGCGTTGCCTCCGGTTCCGGTTCCGGCTCCACAAACTCAGCCACCGTTTCAGATGGGGGTTGTTCCGTCATGGCGATGGAAACCACCGCCGTTTCAAAAATCAATTCGGGGGGTGTGATCACGTCCTGTCTGGGCAATTTCAGACAAAGGACCGTGATATGCAGAAGTAAAACGCCTGCAAAAGCGACTCCTAATCGACCAAAACCCGTGTGCATCGTTATTGCGCAGATTCCTGTTGATACTCAATATTGAATTGTTCCACCCCCGCCTTGCGCGCCAGGCTCAATATTTCCACAAACCGCGCATATTCGATGGTGTCATGCCCGCGGAAGTTAACCGTTTTCTTATCCCTTTCTTCCAGATGCCCACGTAAAACTTCTACCAGATTGTCCTGTGTCACCTTGTCCGAATTAATCATCAATTCTCCATTTTCGCCCAGACTTATGACTAAAGTCTCTGACTGCACCTGTCCGCCTCCACCTGCTTTGGGTAATTCCAGAGGCATCGACGAATTGACAAACGTCGAACTCACCATGAAAAAAATCAAAAGCTGGAAAACCACATCCACCAGGGGAGTCATATCCAGAATCGATTGCCCTTGCCGTTGTCTGCCAAACAACCTTCCTCTTCCTCCGCCTGACGCAAACATACTCACCCCTTCAACACCCCTTTCAGTCTTCTGTCATTCCATTCATCTAACTGACTGATTGCTGCGTCCATGTTTCGTGACATCCGATCCACCCGGCTATGAAAATACTGCAGCATAATCACACACGGAATCGCAATCATTAATCCGAAAACCGTGGTGAGCAATGCCTCCCAAATCCCACCTGCCAATTGAGAAGGTTGAACGGCATTTTCCAGGGACTCAATCGTTGCGAAAGCCGCGACCATTCCCAGCACCGTTCCAAGCAGTCCCATAAACGGAGAAACATGCGCAACCGTCGCGACCACGCGTATGCGCTGTTCTGCTCCTGCTAAAGCCAAAGTCCCCTCACGCATAATAATCCCTCGACGCACCTCTTCTTTCCGTTCCAGGTTTTCCAGATATGCTTGCACCACCTTTGCCACAGGATGCCTGTGTTTCTTCGACACCTCAATTGCTTTCTCCACATCCCCTCGCTCCAGAATCCTGACCAATTCCACCTCAAACACCTTCCGGTCATACCGCATCCCAAAAAAATAAATCATGCGCTCCACTATCACTCCCAAGCCCACTACGGAACATAGCAGCAATGGCCACATCATAATTCCACCTTTTAAAAAAACCGCATACACCGTTTCGCCTGTCATACTTTTTCCTTACAAATTCCTTTATCCTTATTAAAGGTTCATATTGATACTGGAGTCTCATTAAGGTCAAGTCCACGTTTTCTTTTTTCTGGGAGCATCCTGGGAGTGCCAACATCCCCGTCGGCAACAAGCACACTTCGGCCGAAAAGTTTTGCTTCACGGCATCTTGTTTGAACATTTCTTAAAAAAAAGCGTCACACCTATTGAAAAACTCATCATTATTCACTAAATTTACTGCACATGTTCATTTTAATTATATTAGCGACTTTCGGGATTTCCATCTGGGCGAGCTTTCGAGTGAAAAGCCAGTACAAGAAATTTTCTCAAATGCCTACAGAAGCAGGTTATACGGGGGCAGAAGTTGCTGCTCGTATTCTGCAGCAGGCAGGCATCTCCGATGTCCAGATCATGGAAATCCAGCAACAACTGGGAGACCACTACGATCC
>CAKUMP010000266.1 GCA_934667795.1 uncultured Chthoniobacterales bacterium
CCCGGTGTCATGCTTTATGAGTCAACGATTCACCATTTAAATCGGTCTCCGGTGTCATTTATTTATGAGTCAACGCGTGCGCTGACATGTCAGCGTTTTTGTTTGGGCGACATGTCCCCCTGGAAAAGCGGTGTCGTGCCACCGCACTCCCCAAAAAATCGCTTATTCTTTAGGTTGTCAATTTCCTGTAGCTATGCAAAATTAGTTTATGCGACCTTTTCGTTGTTCTTCATTTTATTTTTTGTGGTGTCTGACACTTATTTTATTGAGTTCTTTTACTATTTTATCGCCTCTTTCGGCGCAAACTTCCTCTGAAGAAAAGGGGGCAAAAACTGCGGACGTCACGCCGTCTGAAGAAAAGTCCGGGAAAACGGATAAACCTGCGGAAAACACGCAATCTGCTCCTGCGACGGAAGCGACTCCTGCACAGGCAGAACCTACCCCCACCCCATCTCAAAACCCACCATTTCCGGGGCTACGTCCTGAAGTCCAGCGCTCCGTAGATGATTTTTTTGCACAGCTCATCACGGGTAATATCGATAACGCTTATGCCATCCTCACACGTGGTTCCGTTTTAGTAGAACGTCCAAACGATCTGGAGCTCTTAAAACGCATGACCAAAGAAGCGGTGGATCGGTTTGGGAAAATTTCCGGTTACGAAATCGTGGAAATTTCGAATGTAGGCACACGCCTTGTCATGGTTACCAGTATTTCTCTTGGTTCAAAATTCCCCCTTCGCTGGAAAATGTATTATTATAGTGCGGTCCCCGGCACCTGGCGATTGATTGACATCCGTGTAGATGACCGCCTCACAGTCTTGTTTGGAGAGCAGCCATCCCCCACTGGTAATTAGAAAACTCCCGGTACTCGTTCGGAAGTTTCAACCGTTTTAGAAATTTTTCTCAGATCGAATGCAAGCCACCGTGGAATCGCCCGAGGCATCTTCGCCATTCTCCTTATTAAAACGGACACTTACCTTTATCCGTTTTTCGCACACGATTTTTGCCATGCCGTTTGCATTAGGGGCGATGTTTGTGGCAGCTAACGGCTGGCCGTCTCTCCTCCTGTTTTTCTGGATCTGTCTGGCCATGGTGACTGCACGAACGACTGCCATGGCATTTAATCGCATCGCAGATTGGGAAATTGATAAAAAAAATCCACGCACGGCAAACCGTCATCGGCTTCTCACCAAACCCCAGGCCATTTTTCTTTGTGCGTTCAGCGCTCTGGGATTCATTCTGGTCACGGCCTGTATCAACTCGCTCTGTTTCGCACTTTCGCCAGTTGCTTTAGTGATTATTTGTTTTTACTCACTCACCAAACGTTTTACCACATGGACACAATTTTATCTTGGGCTGGCATTAGCTGTTTCTCCTGTTGGGGCATGGATTGCGGTGACCGGCCAATTTGCCTGGCCCCCTCTCATTCTGGCACTTGCAGTCATTTTATGGGTTGCCGGGTTTGATTTGATTTATGCGACGCAGGATTACGAATTCGACCGCAATGCCGGACTTCGTTCCATGGTCGTCAAACTGGGGATTCCTCGCAGCCTGCATCTCGCGCGAATCCTGCATCTTTCCATGTTTGTTTTATTAATCCTATTTGGAGCCGTAGCGGGATTATCCTGGGTTTACTTTGCATTTCTCCCCCCCATTGCTGCCACTCTCTGGTATGAACACCGGATTTTGTTATCCGAAGATCTGGACCGCATCAACAAAGCCTTTTTTAACAGCAATGCGATTGTTGGCGCACTTTTTCTTACCGCCACCCTGCTTTCCGGTTCAGGATAAACCTCCTGACGGGAAAAATGTCTCACACCCGGCATCCCCTCTAGAGCATGTTACGTAAAGATGTTCCCACCGAGACGGAGGATATTTTGTGCCTAACACGAAGGCAGAAACTCAAGCAGTCAAGACGATACACATAGTGAAGCCGACAAAGTCAGGCACAAAACAGACCCGTCGAGAATGACTATAGGTTTACTTAAATTGCTCTAGAAGCGTCTTCGCCTGTACAACACCAATCCGGAAGCAAACGCAAAAAACACGATTGCGGAGGGTTCAGGGATCACACTGATTTCCAGATCTCCAAAATAAGTGCTTCGGACAGTTCCATACCGCCCACCACGCAGCCCAAAATATCCTTCGGTTCGCGCTTCCTCACGTGTATCCAGGTACGATAAAGAAGCCAGCGGATTTTCCCCCACTATGTTCCCCTCTCCATCCGTGGCCCAAAGGCTCCCGCTGATGGTCAGTCCTATCGCAGAAAACTCTAAAAGATATTGATTATTATTGGTCGGATTCAAAACTCCTGGTGTCGTTGTCCAGGCTGTATGCGCTAAAGTTTCCACGCCTACTCCGCTGTGAAACTCATTGCCAACATTATAATACAACCCCAATCCACTGGAAGTAGCAGCAAGATAATACGCATTTATTACACCTGTGGTCGCATTATTGTTAAAATTATATCCTCTGGAACGTAAGAGCACCCCATGTGAATCCCCCAAAGTGGACCACCCTAAAATTACACTGCCCGAAAAATCGGCCAATTGATTGGACGGATCGGATGTGGGAACAGACGTCGGAATAGGCGTTGTTTCACCTGTCGTATAATGTCCGGCATTATAAATCAGCTGGGCACTCCCGTTGATGATAGGAGTAGTTCCAGTCCTGGCTATCTGAAGCCAGTCTTTTCCATGAAGTTCTGTTACATTCACGTTGTCAAGCGTCGTTGCAGAAGCGCTATACATACGCAAACTCCATTCCGGCTCTCCAAAGTCCTCCGGAGAAAAAGTGATCGTTTGCCCAACAGCGAAAGAAGCAAGCCCACAAAAACCTAAACAACTCATCAAAACGCCTTTTATATGGGGGAAGCAGTTCATACGTGGTTATTTTCCGCAACATACCGCCAAATGTCAATTTTTTAAAAACTACCGGTGGATTTCACCTTTTTTGCTTTATTATCGATATGTCTATGCTACGTTAGACTAAATTTGTCACCTTTGTATTAACCAGCAACACAAAGCCTCCCGCTATCAAAGACTCCCTAGATTAATTGAGGTATGCAGCACTTATTCTGTCCATGGGATCTATTGTGTCGGGTAAAAACCAGATTATTTTTCTCGATTCTGGGGATTTTTTTATTTGGGGCTGGAGACTTTTCGGTTGCTTACGGGCAAAAGCCGGAAAAAGTATCGATTCAACTAAAATGGCGGCATCAATTTCAGTTTGCGGGTTACTATGCTGCATTGCATAAAGGGTTTTACGCAGAAGAAGGATTGGACGTCACTATTCTGGAAGGGGGGCCAGACCGTCCGTCGATTCAAACAGTATTAGAACAAAGAGCGGATTTTGGGGTAAGCGATACCGATGTCATGCTGCATCGTCTGCAGGGGGCGCGATTAGTAGTGTGCGCGACTATTTTCCAGCATTCTCCCTATGTCATACTGAGCCGTCGGGATCGTAATATTCGTTATCTTTCAGACCTTGTGGGGGCGAAGATGATGTTAGCGGACGATCAAGGAGAAGCGCAATTTAATGCCATGTTAATTCGTGAAGGGATTGACCCGTCAGAGCTTCAGATTTTAGAACATTCGTGGGATATCAATGATTTGATTGAAGGCAGAACGGATGCCATTTCGGCGTATGCCATGGTGGAACCGATCACCATGCGCAAAATGGGAATCGAGCCGTCTTTTTTGCGCGCCATTGATTACGGAATTGATTTTTATGGCGATGTTCTCTTCACCACCGAAGATTACATTGAAAAACATCCGGATCGGGCTGATCGTTTTATTCGCGCATCTCTTCGGGGCTGGACGTATGCTTTTGATTACCCGGAAGAAATTGTGGACATCATCCTGGAACTTCCCGGGGTAAAGGAAAGTGGACTAACTAAAGAAATTTTACTGCAACAGGCAAAAGAAATGCGTTCTTATGTATTGCCTGACATCATTG
>CAKUMP010000267.1 GCA_934667795.1 uncultured Chthoniobacterales bacterium
CGATATCCCCGATCAGGCGATTCGAGACAATTTTTCTTCCTATCAATGGGAACTTACTTCCCCACACCAGCTTAGTGCAGATTTTGACCGATACCGTTCGTTTATTCAAAATTCCAAAGGCGAATTTACCGTTGCCAAGGACCAATATGTCCGTCTCCACACCGGATGGTTCAGCGATCGTTCCGCCTGCTACCTCGCTGCAGGGCGCCCGGTAATCACCCAGGAAACCGGATTCTCAAAAATCATCCCTTGTCATGGTGGCCTTTTCCCATATTCCAATCTGGCAGAAATCCGCGCCGCCACTCTCGCCATCCATTCCGATTACTCCCGTCATTGCCGCTTGGCATTTGAAATCGCCAAAGAGTTTTTCGAGGCAGAAACTGTCGTCCATTCCCTTCTTACACGCGCAGGAATATGATAAAATAAATTGCCTCCTACCAGTTTTGTTCAATTTTTGTCCAATGCCGATTTCCAACATTCAACCTTCTGATACCATGAATATTCTTTTGCACACGATCGCTCTGGAACCTAATCGTTGGCAACCTGCGCGGGTTTCGACTCCACTGGCAAGTTATCTGGATAAAATTGCTTCTGCGGGGTTCAACACGCTGGAAGTTTTTCAACCACATCTTGATTTAGCGCCGGATCTGACAGAAATTCTGGACGGGCTGGCACATTTTCAACTCGATGCCCATGTTCTCAGTGCATATGTGAAACTCGGTGCGCCAGCCGATCAGGAAGCAGAAATCGATGCGGAGTTTGAACGCATTGCAGAATACATCAACGATTTTGGATTCCGTAAAATCCGGCTTTTTCCCGGGAGCGTTCCTGACGGTGATACGCCGAAAGCAACCGCACAACGGGTAGAACTTCGCTGGAAAAAACTGCTTTCCCTCTGCCCCGAGGTTGTCCTCCTGATCGAAACACACAATGCTTCCCTCGCAGATGATTTCCAACTCATTTACCGGCTTGTTGCAAAACAAAAAGACCCTCGCATCCAACTCCTGTTTCAACCCGTCATTTTCCAGTCCGCTCCGACCATCCAGCAATTTCAAATCCAAAAAAAATTGATCGGACACATCCATCTTCAGGATCGCGATCCGGATATGAAACTGGTTCCCTTCGGCTCCAGCGCCAGCACAATTCCGTGGAAGGAAATCCTCATCGCACTCAATTTCGCAGTGGATGCGTCCATCGAATTTGTCCCCTCCAGCATCACCCCCATCGACCAGTTTTCCATCGCAAAAACACTCGAAGAAATCTCCCAGACCCGCAACACCATTCTCACCTGGGATTCAGAAGCGCGGGGACACCTCTTACGCCCCTGAATTTACCGCGCTGACACAGGTCCACCAGGTTTCCCCAAATTCTTTTTTTAGCGCGCGCAACAGTTCTTCGGTTTCGGCATTTTCTTCCAAAACGCCAAACATCGTAGATCCTGAGCCACTCATCATCGCCACCCGAATTTCCGGACGCTCCAGCAGCCAGCGTTTTAATACGGGCAATACCAGATATTTCGAAAACACCGCCGGCTCCAGATCATTGCTTAAAGTCATCCCATCCAGTTCCTGCTCCTCCGCCGCTCCTTTTTCCTTGCCGTACAATCCGTACGCTTCCTTCGTTGCAATCGAAAATGGTGGCTTTACCAATAAGATACGATAGGATTTCTCCAATTTTACCGGTTCTATTTTTTCTCCTCGCCCCCGACAAATCGCCGGCACACTTCGCACAAAAAAACTGGTATCGGAACCAAATTCCGCCGCTAATGCTTCCATTTCCTCCATGCGATACCCTGTGGCAAAAATTTGATTCATCCCTCGAATCGTCCAGGCGCCATCACTGCTTCCCCCTCCCAACCCCGCGCCATGGGGAATTCTTTTTTCCAGATGCACCCGTATCCCTCCCTTGATTTTGCGATCTGATGCAGATTTAAAAAATGCCCGGGCCGCTTTCACCACCAGATTATTTTCCATATCCTCCCCTAAAGAAGGATCATCGCAGCTAAACTCCACCTTTCCATCCTCTTCCAATCGCTCCAGATGCAAAGTATCCCAGACTCCCACCGGCACCATGAATGTCTCCAGTTCATGGTAGCCATCACTGCGACGTGCGGAAATTTTCAAAGATAAATTGATTTTTGCGGGTGCCCGGAGTTTCATGTACCTAACGTGAATACAAAACAAGATCCAAAAAATAAAATCATTTTAGCATTGGATGTCCCTGATGTTAAAGAGGCATATGCAATAATTGCTGATTTAGGCAATAATGTAGGGCTTTATAAAATCGGACTGCAACTCTTTACTGCGCATGGCCCCGAGATTGTGAAAAAAATCCAGGAAACCGGGACGCCCATTTTTCTTGATCTCAAATTTCACGATATCCCCAATACGGTGCAAAATGCCGTGGAATCCGCATGCCTGCTTGATGTCCAGATGCTCACCATCCATCTCAGCGGAGGTCTCCCTATGGCCAAAGCTGCCGTCGCTGGACTTTCAGCAGTTTCCTCTACCACCTCTACCTCTACCACTTCTGCTCCCTGTATCCTCGGGGTGACGGTCTTGACCAGCACTTCGCAGGAAGATCTAGCATCTTTGAATATTTCCACACCTCTTGCCGACCAGGTCGTCCATTTGGCAAAAATGGGAAAACAGGCCGGAATCGGAGGAATCGTTGCCAGCCCACTCGAAATCCAGGCGATCCGACAGGCCGTTGGCCCCGATCTGAAAATCGTGACTCCCGGCGTCCGCCCGACATGGGCCGCTTCCAACGACCAGCAACGGATCATGACCCCCGACGAAGCACTCGCTGCAGGCGCGGATTACCTGGTGATCGGTCGCCCCATCACTGCCGCTCCCAACCGGAAAGACGCACTGGACCGTATTCTCGACGAAATCCATTCAGCTTGAATCTCTCACGCTCTTTCCTGAACTGACAACCAACACGGCCGTTTTATATTTCATGCCCGAACCATTTTTCATCTTTCTTCTCCTCGCGTACTGCGCCTGGTTTCTGATAGATTCTCTCGGGATTTTTCTTCAATTTAAACGCCTTACCACGGCCCCCACAGGGCACCGTCAGAAACGTTGGTTAGCACAATCCCTGACACTGGAATGGACAGAAACCACGATCCGTTTCTTTTCCTTCCTGTGCTTCTGGCTATATGGAGGCTTTTCATTTCTCAACCAACTCCTGCTTCCCTTGTCGCCCACACTCCACACTATCGCATTTTTTTTATGCCTTTTGGTCGCAAACCAGCTTTTTCAAATTCCATTTGCCTATTACAAAAAGTTCCGTCTGGAACACCAGTTTGCGATCAACCGTCAATCCCGTTCAGGCTTTTTTCTGGATCAAATAAAAGTCTTTTTGCTCACTCTGTTCATCGCCGGAACAGGTCTCTGGCTCATGACATTTCTCCTTTTCCGCCTTCCTCCCGAATACTGGTGGATCCTCTGGGCAACATGTATTCTCCTGTTCTGGCTGTTTCTCTATGCAGGCCCTCACCTTATCTTTCCGCTTTTTTACCAGTTTTCTCCCATGGAAAAATCCGAACTTTATCAGGATCTGAAATCTATTGCAGATAAAACAAACTTCCCCCTGAGTTCTGTTCTGATCATGAACAGTTCTTCTCGTTCGACTCAGCCCAATGCATTTTTTATCGGGTTCGGACGCCGAAAACGGGTTATTTTCTTTGATACCCTTCTTAAAACATATTCCAATGCCGAAATCACTGCCATTTTCGCACATGAAGTCGGACACTGGAAACACCGCCATCTCCTACGCTTGCATACAGGCGTTTTGCTCCTGTCAGGCATTTTCTCTTTTCTCGCTTTGCATGTCCTGCATTCCCCGTTCTTTTCCTCTATCGCCTTACTCACCCCCTCGCCTCTCTCGACCGCTTCACTCGCTCCCGATACTTCGACGATTCCCACCGCTGCGGC
>CAKUMP010000268.1 GCA_934667795.1 uncultured Chthoniobacterales bacterium
AAGTCTTTAGTGATTTTCGATTTGGAGTGTTTGAAGCCAGCACCCCTCATTCTACTACGACTACTTTTGGAGCAGACCGGGTATCCAGCAGTTCTGCTTCCACCGCGAACTGGCAGGGATTTCTTTTGAGGGATCCCGGGAATGCAAGTGGGCCGCTCAGGCTTTACCGTAAAAGTGGAACAGGTAATAATGGATTTCAAACCACCGGGGATTCTGTGCAGAGCGCGAATCTGACTACTACGGGAGGATATAGTTTTGCTTTTGAGCATGAAGTGGCACGTACATTTACCATGGTCATGGAAAGGGATGGAAACGATCTTGTGATTTCAGGTTCTTATGGTGCCGGTAATTTTAACAGTATCGTATCAGGAGCATTCACGGAGAGCGGGTACAACGTATTTGATGCATTTGGTTTTTATGCAGCGTCTTCGGATGGAGTGTTAATTGAAACGGCACAATTTACGAATGTCACGCTTCAGGTCGTTCCTGAACCTGTATCGGGTGCCCTCCTTTTGATAGGGGGCGGTGCATTATTGCTGACCCATGGAAGAAAAATAAAATATTAGGAAAAAACGGATGGCCCCCAGGAAGATTTATTATGGGTGTGTTCTCGCCCTGTTGTGCGTGTGTTCTGTTGGATTTTCACAACAGGAAAATAAGCCAGAATCCGGTATCCCGATTTTTTCCCGTGCACAGTTGAAATATGGTCTGGAGCGAACGGACTATTATAGTCGGTGGGTGGATCGTCCGCTTTTTATGAACCCCTCCCTGGCGGATATACCGGATCCCCCTCCAAACCATTTATCCAACCCTGCGTTTCTTCGTACCCAAAAAGCCGTTGTAGAAAGCGGGTTGCGTGGATTGGCATTTTTTCCGGAAAGATCGGATGTACTTAAACTGACCAAAGAAAATGCCATTTCAGGTTTTGAGTTGCTGGTGGATTTTCCTCCGAATGTGACGATAGAAAAACTGCTGGAAGCAGCAGGAAATGCACTGGCAAATCCTGCCAGTTTTCGAATCGACGGGAAAGTAGTCATGGTTTCTTACCGAACGCAAGACAAGCCGCCGGAGTTCTGGGAAGAAGCATTACAAAAAGTTCGAGAAACGTATGGCGACCATTTCATTTTTTTGCCGGGACTGATTACCTATGATGGCGTATCCGCAAATAACTGGATTCCTTTATTTGATGCAGGAAACATTACGTCCGAGCAGGAAGCCGGGATTAAAGAAGATTTAAGAAAGTGGGCGCGGGTGACGGACGGGCTATACACCACAAATCGTCCTAAGGCGAAAGACTGGACATTTCATACGGCATTTTATCGGGACTTCATGATCCGTTACATGAAAGAAGTTCTTGCAGAACCGGAATTTGCGGAAAAAAAATATCTGGGACTTTCGGCACTTATTGGACATGAGAACAATACGCGTTTTGGCTACACACTGAACAGTGAAGGGACGAAGACTTTGCGCGAGTCCCTGGAAGCTTCACTGGAAGCCCAACCTGATTTTATTGCTATGCCGGAATGGGATGAGCAAAACGAAAATACCAGCCTGCGTCCTACGGTCTATAATGGGCAAACTGCCATGCGACTGCTCCGCTATTATACTGCCTTCGCGCAGGAAAAATTTCCGGAACCGCTGGCCGGCGACGATATAAGTATTCCCAATTTTATTCTGAGCTATCGCAAAATGCTGGTGCTTGGTGAGAGCCTGACACTGGAACTGGTGCACATACCCGAGCAGGGTGATCAAAAACAATGGACTGCTCAGCTTGAACTTCTGGATCCAACCGGTGCTGTCGTTCATACCTCCGACCTGCTGGCAGTTTCTCCGGAAAAACTTTGGGAACATCGGGAAACGATCCCCAGTGAGCGCTTCGCCGCGCATCGTTATTTGCGACCACGGCTCACAGTAAATGGCTCTTCCGGTAAACGTGTTTTTTTGGATGGATTTCAGGTCGTTGATCTTCGAGCCACCTGGAACTGGGATTACAAATGGATCATGCAGCCAATACGAGAACTGCTGACGCCTGTACGATGTGATTTTGAAGTGGTGGCAGCCGAGGCACCACAGGAAGTGAAAAGCAATTGGAGGAAAAAAATCCTGCAATGGTTTCGCAAGTCCGATGAAAAAGTTTCGGAACATATGGATGGTGGGCTGTATAACGTATTCGTACAATTCGAGGCAGACGAGCCCCTGGCGTATGTGGAAGTTCTGGATAATGATGATGTGGTTTACAGTCATGCGATAAGCAACCCTCAGCCTAGAGAGACTCAGGAACAGGCCGTTTTTCGTCTGGATTGGCAATCGCTGGAACATCTGAACAGTGCGCGTCCATTACAAGGGAGCATTACCTTGAAAGGCGCACAAGGAAGCTGGGTTCCTGCAGACCAGGGAGTCTGGGTGCCTAAAAATGCGATGAAAGTCGAAGGGCAAAGCATCAGCCTGGATGGACAATTTTCCAGCATCTGGGTGCAGCGGATTCTTTTATCGCTTGCGAAAGAGCAACTTGATTCTGCGGTGCTGGAAATCGATCTTCAAGGGATCTGGAAAGGCGAAATTTCGCTTCGTCAAATAATGGAACAGGAAATTTACGGTATCCCCGGGCCGATGGGGCTGAACCTGGTGATCAGTCGTTTTTTGAGACAGGATCGGGTGCCGAATCATTTGAATACGAAAGCGGTTGCGTTTTCGATTCCCGTGCTGCCAGATCTTCCGCGGTCCCGGCTGCATCTCCAAGCAATTTCGGTTTCCGGGAAAATTTACCGGAGCGATCCTGTGATAGTGGGCGAGGCATCTTCGCCTCGAGAAATCAGGGTGTTTTCCGAACATGCAAAAGAACCGATTGCACTCACGGTGGATGAGAGCAGGGTACCGGATATTGTTTATGAATTTGCGCCGGAGAAGACAGGAACTATTCTGCGCACACCTGCCGGGCGTCCGTTCTGGGGGATACTGGGGGGCTTTTCTTCGCAAGCCACCGGCAGGGGAGGTGGAGAAAGCCGCGATGGTACTCCCTTTCTGAGACCGCAAGATTATCCGGGGAAAATCACAAATGGAAAATCTGCAAGCTCCGGGGACAACAGTGCCGATAACGCATGGGATATGACTCCCTCCGCGCCGACCTGGGTGGAAATTTCGGACGGTGTTCATGCACTGGCGTTTAACGGGAAAAGTACTTTTTTGACCTTGCCTCAAGGCGTGATCCCTCGCCTTGCGAATTATGAAATTCACATGGAGTTGATGCCGGATCATGTGAACGGAAAACAATTTTTAATTGGAAATCGCTCCTACTATCAAGGCTCCTTGCTGGTGTTCCTGGAGGATGGCGAATTGAAAGCGTCCTTTTTAAATAGAGACGCAAAGGTTGTGACACTGGATTCCGGATTGCAAATGGACGCCGGAGAATGGTCCCGGTTGCGCGTGCGCTGCGACCAGAACAGCCTCGTTTTTCAGATAAATGATCAAGTGAGTGAGACGTTCCCCCTGACTAGTCCTGGATGTTTTGATACGCTTAGTGTGGTGGGAGGATACGGAGAAGAATGGTTTGCAGGGAAAATAAAATCACTTCGCATTCAACATGGAAGTAAGGATAGCCAGAAATCCGGAGTTGCAAAAAAGTGATAATTTTAGATCGATTATCCTGTTTTTATTTCTTATCTAAACATGATGTCTTTTCGTTATATTCTTCGCTATTTAATTGACCCACAATTTGAAGCTGCAGAGCGTGTAGCAGAGCTGGTTTCTTTTTGTCAGGATTCCCGGATTGAAGAAGTCATGCTTTTTATCACGGCGGAGGAATTGAGTACCGGACACCCGACGGAGGAAGAGGTTGGGCGGTATATTGAACTTGGAAAATCTCTCAAAAAAGAACTGGATCAGGCCGGGATTGCTTTGAGTCTGAATCCGTGGTCCACAGTGTATCATAATT
>CAKUMP010000269.1 GCA_934667795.1 uncultured Chthoniobacterales bacterium
GATATAGCCTTTCAAATCCCGATAGTAATTCTCGTGGCTACCAATTGTAATCAAAAGGATCTCCTCCTTGTTAGCAGAGTACGCCAATAACAACTGATGCCGATTGAAAAGGTATTTATGCACTCGAATTCCTTGGAGATTGCCCAGGGTATTATTCTTGTGTGGCGGCGACGGGTTGGCCGCCGGCGGATTCGAGGACTTCGATATTCAACTGTTCGCCGTCATCTGTCTGGACTGCGGAGCGGGCGATCCATTTCATGTCTTCCAGGGACTGCAAAAAGAAGCTCTGATGCACTGCCGGGAAAATCCCAAAAGAACTTTGCAGCCAGGAAATCCCCTTGTCGGCATTTTTCTGATCAAACTCCAGTGCTGCTTTTGCGTAATAATAAGCAGGAGTATTGCCCATAAATGGAATGCTTTCTGCCCATTTTTCTGCAGCGGCGCGGTCATGTGCGCGTATCGCAATTAAAGTTAATTTAAAACCAATACTTTCGTTCTGCTGCGGATGTGCTTCCAGTAATTTGGCGAAATGGTCTCTTGCTTCCGTATATTTCCCCTGCTGAAACAGAATTTCTCCCAGATTAAACTGCGCCGGGAAAAAGTCTGGAGATTTCTCTAACACCTTATTAAAAAGCGCAACCGCTTTATCATACTCCCCGATTTCGGTATGGACAGCACCCCGCATATTTAAGGAAACGACTTGATCCGGCTGGATCGTATCTGCTTCATCCAGTTTTGCTAATGTTTCCTGGAATTTTTTCTGACGAAACAACCCATCTGCTTCTTGCAGTGCGGTACGGTATTCCTGTGAAAAAACAGGAGCCGTGGGTGACGGTGAAGCAGCGGTGTCAGTTTTGGATGCGTCCTGTGCTGACAATGGGGTGACTGCTGTCAAGAAGCTTAAAAAAAGTCCTGACCCGATACTCAATGGTTTCATCATAGAACGCCAACATGCCATAATTTTTTAAATTTCACAACTGTCCAATTAAAATTCTCCATATTTTTCATTAAGGAGTAAAAATTTCCACACGGAAACTTCCTGCTGAATCGCCGGAGAAATGGATTTCTTCTGGTGTAGAGGCAGTAAAGTCCACATTTAGTCCACCGCTAGTATGCACAATCGGCAAGGCGCGCGGAGCAGGCGAAACCCGGATTTTCTGTCCCGGGCTGGCAAATCCTGTAAGTACACGTGCAGGAGTTGGCGGTTGATGCTGATAGGCATACAGGCTCAAAAATCGTACAGAAGCCGTTTTGGCAGTAATTTTTACTTTATGAATCCCAAATGGAAGGGAAGGAATTCCTTTCCGGTTTTCCAGATAAACCGATTCCCCGGATTGCAGTTTGAATGGTTCATTTGCCGTGATTTCTTTCTGGATGGTTCCGTCAATTTCTACGGAAAGTGTTCCGCCAGATGGTTCATCCATGTATGCGACAGCAAAAGCATCCCCTGCCACCCGGATTTCCATCGATTCCCCGGCCTGAAGCACGACCTGCTGTTTTCCGTAAGGATGTCCCCATGCAGAAATATAATCCTCTGCAGGCCGAGGACGATTTAACCACCCTGCATCCCCTGCCGTAAACATCTGTCGCCCTTGCGGAATTTTGCAGTCAGCAGCCACTAAAACAGCCTCGGCTCCGGTTACTTCAATCATATTGCGATCACCAAATGGAAGCTGCCCGGTCGCAAAAGAAGAATTCCGTTCATCACGCGCCGTCATGGAACGTCGGCGACTCGTGGCGCGCTCTTTTCCATTGATCCAAACCTGCGCATTTTTATCGGTCGTGGAACTCCACAGATTAATCACCTGTTCATCTGCAATGATTGCAGATTTCTGATAAATCCGCGGGGAGTCCGCCAGGTACGTTTCCATTTCTCCCTGCCATGCAAAGGCCAGAGGATGTGCGGGCATTGGCAAGTGCTGTTGCGCAATCCCTGGCAAAACCGGATCCGCTGCCCAAAATGCTTTATGCAATTCACGCGCCCAAAGAAACTGATAAGCTGCCTGTGGGTGGCCATCTTTTGGGGTTAACGACTCTACTGGCACATACCGGGACAACGCATGCATGCTTCTTCCAAGGTTCATCACAGGAAACTGATAGATCAGGCCCAGCTCTTCCATATACCGGCTTGCGGACGTGTAAGATTCTTCCCTGTTATGAATAGCAACCAGGAATTCCACTTGAGGAAAATGGGTCTGGAACCAACGGATCGCTCCCTCAAAAACCGCGATCTCGTCTTCGCGATCAATCTTTTCATTCGCGCCACTTCCAAAAATGACCAGATCCGGCACCGGTCCCTCCGGACGCGAAAACAGCTCCGGATATAATTCTTCCCAGGATTTCCCGGCAGGATGTCCATTTGCATTCGGCTCCGGCGCATGTTCCAGATACGCCCATGTACGCAATCCCGAATGCGCTTCACCAATAGAAGAACCATCACATGCCATGGTATTAATCAGGATTTTCTCTACCGGATAATCAAACTCCTGCATCAACATATTCCGCAACTGCCCGCCATACATAAACCAATGTCGCCACCATGCCGTATAGGGAGTCAGGTCCTCACGTTTAATCAATTTTCCATCAAAACTTCCATCTGCTAATGGCTGTTTAAAATTCTCGGCCTTGGGATCTTCCTGGTAAAGATACGGAGGAGGATTTGCGCTCCCCCGGTCGATACTCGACCCCATGATGATGATATGCAAAGGTTCCCCACGCCAGAGTTTTTGCAGTGTGCGAGGGATGGAACGATAAATGTCCGGTAATGCCTGTCCTTTTACATACGATTCCTCAACTTTCCCGGGGTTCAATTGTGGAGCATAAATGCTGGCCACTTCTTCGCCTGTATTCACAAACCGGATCACCAGCCCCAGGGTCGTGGTGGCATTTGGAGTCGCAGCATCCGCGCCTACCGTCCCGGGATCAATCATGACAGATGGAATATCCAGAATAAACGCACCTGCCTCTCCGGACTTCACCGCCACCGCAGTTTCTCTCAGTAAATCTCCTCGCGCCTGGGCAGGAAAACTTCTTTTATCCGCCATCCCAAAATCCCCCGGGCTCCATTCTCCCGTGCCAATATCCACACGCACCCATTGAATCTCTGCCTGCACATTTCCCGCCGCTTTTTGAAACCCTCTCACCCGAACCGATATCTCATCCCCATGCTCCAGTCCCAGCTCCGACAACAACAACATCTGTTCCACATACGCACCCGCCGACAACTCCACGATCGCATCCGTCTTCACCTCCGGACGAAACCCTTCCGCCCGCTCACTTCGAAGCACCTTTATTGTCCCATACTTTCCACTCTGCCAGGCCGGAACCGCTCCATTCGAAAAACTCGTAGTACTCCCCGTCCGCGATACTTCAATCGGATGAAACGAAAATTCCGAATTCCATAATAAATTGTCTGCACGCATCTCACTCAACCCTCCTAATGTCATCGTTCCTGCGATAATCCCCAGGCTATACAGCGAAATTTTTTTCATCCCATATTTAAAACAATTTAACATTCTTGTTCAAAGCAAAAATAAATTGCCCTGGGAGCGCCGACGTCCTCGTCGGCTCACGTGAACCCGGGCGACATGTCCCCGATCAAGAGCGGTGACACGTTCTGCCCGTTACCCACATTTTCTCATTTCAAATCGACGTTTATGTACGGCTCGATTCTCTTGTTTTTTATCCGCAGATTAACGCAGATTAACGCAGATTTTTTTAGGTTAGGATGAAGAATCTGCGTAAATCTGCAACATCCCTTAGGGACAGACCCCTTCGAACATCCCATTAGGGACAGACCCCTTCGAACATCCCATTAGGGACAGACCCCTTCGAACATCCATTAGGGACAGACCCCTTCGAACATCCCATTAGGGACAGACCCCTTCGAACATCCATTAGGGACAGACCCCTTCG
>CAKUMP010000270.1 GCA_934667795.1 uncultured Chthoniobacterales bacterium
GTAGAGCGTATAGACGGGCGAAGCATGATACCCTGAGAGATATTCTCCGCGAGGGTCGGCCCAGAGGTCTTCCGTTGCACTTGCAATATAAACCGGACGCGGTGCCGCGAGCGCAATGAGTTGATGCTGATCGACAGGCAGTGCATCCTCGTTGTCATCATATTGTTTATAAGCGCCACAGAACCAGTCGGGGCGGGCACTGTTGATATGCCGGACGGTTTCCCCGAAACGACGCCGTGCGAGAGCAGCGCCCGTGCAGCCGGAATTATTGGAAATAGCAATGGCAAAACGCGGGTCTTCTGCGGCTGCCCATAGAGCCGCTTTTCCTTGCCGGGAATGTCCCATGACAACAACCCCTTCCGGGTTATACGTATCCGGACGGGAGACCAGATAATCCATCGCGCGGCTGAGCCCCCAGGCCCACCAGGCAACAGCGCCGGCTTCTTCTTTTTCGGGAGCACCTTTTTTGGCCGGATAAATGGCGGAAACGAAACGATCGCGCCAAAGGTCTTTATCATCGGGCGCAACATCCCAATGACAAAAGGTCGCGACCGCATATCCTGCTGCCAGCACTTTTTCAAACGGCCAGCGGATCATATTGCTTCCTCGTTCATTTTCGACGAGATGTTCGGAAGCGCCCGCAAGAATCACGGCGGGATCCCATGTATTCGCGTGGTTTCCTTTAAAATTCAAACTGAGAAAAACCGGAACAGGATGAACCGCTGTTTTAGGACGATAAATCAGCAGTTCAATTTTGTTTTTTTCATCTAATTCGAGCGCAACCTGTTCACGAACCGCCAGGCCGTCAAAAGCATCTCCGGTTTCGACCATTCTGGCGTTCAATGTCACCCGAGGAGGAGGATTGCCATAAACATTTTTTCGAAAAATTTCCAGGAGTTCCGGGCGCCGGATGCTTTTCCAATCCGCTGCTGTGGTAATTTCCTGGCCTGCCTCGGAACGAAGAAGTTCAGGGATCTGATAAACCGGCACCAGCGTTTCATCATAATTGGCAGGAATTCCACCAGGACAAGGATGGTTAGTGATCGAAATAGTGGATTTGGACATGCTAGTGATAGGTTATGAAATAAAGAGAGAAAGATTACTCCCGCTCTCTGAGGTAAATAAATTGAGCCCAAGGCTCTTGGTTAAGAGGATGTGTATAGAGTGCTTCTTTGCTCATGCTTTCTGCATGACCATCACAAAAAATGCCATTTAAACGCCCTTGATGACGGGCTGCAACCGTGTCCCATTCATCGCGCAGGCGTCCTCCATACGCAATATACCATCCATTGTAAGGTTGTGAGAGATCGTCACAATCAATGATTGCCAATGTTTTTTCCGGGTGTTGCAAATCTATCATATGGGCAGGGGCATCTTTTCTTGAAGTGGCAGTACTTGCGCTGATTCCATAAAAATTAATGCCGTAAGAAACATAAGCATATCCTCCTTTTAATTCCCGTAAATTTTTATTCAAGTTTTCTTTTTTTATGGATGGGCAGATGTAACTTGCGATATCCTGAGTGCCTGCTGCAGCGTTAATATCCTGTGGCCAGAAACGATACCCTTCGACCGTATGGGCATACGGAAAACTGCCTTGGTTTTCATTGGTATAAATAAGCATTCGATTCCATATCTGTCGTAACTGTCCAAGGCATTTTGTGTTTTTGCTGGTAGCCACTGACCGTTGAAATGTTGGAAAAATGAACGTGAAGAGAGTCGCGATAATCGCGATGGTTACTATTAACTCCAGCAGGGAAAAACCTGTTTGTTCATTCCTTGATAACTGGATCTGACGGGGGAAAAACATTTTGATTTTTTAATGTTTAATGAGACGTATTCTGTGTTTCAAAAATAACATGGAACAGACGCTGTCCGTCGGCAGGGACTTTTATTTTTCCCAAAGAAGGTATTTGAACAGGATGCTCATTTGCCTCTTGGATAGATTTTACTTTTTGATCCGGAAACTGGATATCGGTTATTTCGTCGATTTTTCCATCATTACTGATGAGTACGAGTGCTTCCTGATGATTGCCGGCTGCGGAGTAAAGCAATTTTTCAGAACTACCGGTTACCGTGATACGTTTTCCTTCCCTCAACATTTGTTGATAAGGAGCCAGACGTGAAAGCGCACGCGAATGGTAATAAAAATGAACCGGATCGAAGTCCCAGAATGAATAATAGGTAATTCCGCGTGAACCATTCAGCACCGCTTCCAGAATGACTTGTTCCAGACGATGCGGTGGATAAGTTCCATAGGTCGCCGGGGTTAACCAGGGAATTAAATCCCGCTGCTGCATCCAGTTTTCATTGTCGCGGATGCGTTCATGTGTTGCACGAACATTTCCACGGTTATAAACAGAAGGTTGTACGAGGTCGACGTATTCTGGATAAAGCGCACGAATGTCATGTACAAGATGATACGGGCTGTTCTGCACATTGACGGAATAATTTCCGCTGACAGGGGTTGAGCCATCCGGTGCCGTTCCGGCTATCGCTTTTTGCAGATCGCGTTGCATTCGCGTTCCAAGAGAGATCAGAAATTGCTCCCATGATTCCAGTTTGGATTCCGAAAATGCTTTCTGACAAACCCTGCAGTTTTCTGCCTCCCTTGCCCCTCCGTGCCAGAATTCAATGTCAAAAAATACAAAATCAGGATGAATCCTTTTTGCAATCGTAGCGATACGCTCCATCTCTTCCTGGTAAAACTGCCCGGTATAACTCGGGCAGGCATTTTTTCCCGGTCCGGAAGAAAGTTGATTCAGCAATTCCGGTTCTTCTTTCCGGACTCGCCACATCACATGGAAGGGGCTTTCATTATACAGGACTTTAAAATGGTTTGCCCGTGCTTCTGCCACAAAACTGTCCAGCCATTCCCGCGCTTCCGGGGTGCGATGATTGCGCGGGAAGGTACTGACGGTATTAAATCCCATAGCTGCGAAAGAACGATAAAAGTCGGGATAGTGCGGTGGCTCTTTATCTTCCATCCAGCCGAGACTGACGTCAAGGTGGGTTAACTTCGGGACTTCAGGGATTTCTTCCACCCGTATCGGGATCACTTGAATATTATCGGCAGAATCGATATCTTCAGGCGTGATCACCGCTGTCGCATTTTCAGGAATGACAGCGCCTTCCTGGATTTCAAAATAGAAGGGACCAAAAACGTCGGAGTAGGGAGGTTGTTTTCCTTGATAAACTTCCGTAAGCACCCAGTGATTAGGTTGTTTTAAATGGGACTGCTTCCGTGCGATGCCTGCATTTGTTTTTAAAGAAATTCCCTTAGGCAGGTCTATTGTAAATGTTACAGGCGTTTTCTTTTCTCTCAGGTCGTGAATGTAAAACCAGTTGGGAGTGACCACATTGCTGGAAATGAAAAGTTCCGGCTGGCGAGGCAGCATGGCCACGCCTCGGGCAACAATATTGCGCTCTGGAAAGGCCGAAAGATTTCCAGTCTTCTGTTCGGCATCTGCTTTGATCACTGCCAGTTCATCTGAAAAAAGAAATCCATGCGGGGCAGTCAAAATAAAACCAATATAGCGAGCCTTGAGATGAACCGGAAAGTTGAAGGGCTCCATGTAAGCTTTTCCTTCTTCCGAAAGATAAAAGAATTCGTCCGGATTATTTTCCGCTTCTTCTTTTTCACTGAATGTGACTTTCGATTTTTTGGCGATCGTGTGAAAGGTTTTTCCATCCTCACTGGCGATGACCTCAATTTCAGAAGGAAAAACCAGGCTCCCTTGTTCTTTGCCTCCCAATAAACGAATGACCACATTGCGGATGGGCTCGCTGTTTTCCAGATCGATCAGGAGAGTGAGTCCGGTGTCGGCTGTGGTCCAACCGACACTATCGCTTTTGAACCAGATACGATCGTTTTTCTGAATGGAAAGTTTTCCATTGGTTAGATCG
>CAKUMP010000271.1 GCA_934667795.1 uncultured Chthoniobacterales bacterium
CCTGTATCCACGGGCGGGGGTTGCCATGGTTGAAGTGCTGGAACGTTTAGGCCACCAGATTGAAGTGCCTGAAAGTGTTGGATGTTGCGGGCAACCGGCATTTAACTCCGGTTATTGGGAAGAGTCGCGCCGAATGGTGCGTCCGATCCTGCATGCTTTAAGCGAGAGTGAAGTGGTGGTGATTGGTTCAGGTTCCTGTGGTGCCATGTTGAAGAAATTTTACCCGGAGCTGATGGCAGGGACGCCGGAAGAGGAGATGGCAAAAGAGTTATCGAAACGGGTTTATGAGTTTAGTGATTTTCTTGTTACAAAACTGGGAGTGGTAGATGTGGGTGCGCGATATTCCGGGAAAGTGACGTTTCATGACGGGTGCCATGGGCTACGTGAACTAGGGATTAAAAAACAGCCACGAGAGCTGTTAAAGCATGTCAAGGGGCTGGAACTGGTGGAGATGGATCAGGCAGAAACCTGTTGCGGGTTTGGTGGAACATTTGCAGTAAAATTTCCGATGATTTCCACTGCCATGGGAGAAGTCAAGGGCGCATCCATATTAGGAACAGGAGTACGTACGGTGGTGTCCAATGACTCAAGTTGCCTGATGCAGATTCAAGGGATATTGGATAAATCGCATCCCCATCGGATCGAGACTAAACATATTGCAGAAATTTTAGCAAATGCTGGAGATTAATATGCATAGCGTCGTAAAACCATCGCAACAGTTTAATCAATCGGCCCGAAAAATGACGGCTGATCTTGAGCATCGGGAGTCGGTCGAAAATTCGCTTAAGGGGTATTTATTAAAGCGAGATGAAAATAAGGATAAATTTCGGAACTGGCAACAGGCACGGCAGGCGGCGTCGGATGTAAAGGCCTATACGCTGGCAAACCTGGATCAATATCTGGAAGAATTCACCAGCAAACTGGAAGCCCGCGGGACGAAAGTTTTTTGGGCGCGGCATGGGCAAGATGCGAAAGATTATATTCTGGATGTGATTCAAAAACACCAGGCAAAGGTCATCGTGAAATCGAAGTCCATGACCAGTGAGGAGATTCACTTGAATCCCGATCTGGAAAAAGCAGGGTATGAGGTTGTGGAATCGGATCTGGGAGAATTTATTGTCCAGCTTCGGAAAGAAGCTCCGTATCATATTGTCTTTCCGGCGATGCATCTGACTCGCGGCCAAATCAGTGAATTGTTTGAAAAGGAATTAGGATCGGCTCCGAGTAATGATCCTGAGGAACTGACGATGATTGCGCGCCGGGTGTTGCGAAATCAATATGGGGAAGCGGAGATTGGAATTACAGGCGCGAATTTTGGGATTGCGGAGACCGGGATGATTTCCATTACGGAGAATGAAGGGAATGCGCGATTAACCACTGCGCTTCCGAAAGTGCATATTGCGATTATGGGGATTGAAAAAATCCTGCCTCGGTTAGAAGATCTTGCACTATTTTTGCCCATGCTGGCCACTGCGGGGGCAGGTCAGCCGATGACTTGTTATAACTCACTGTTTGGTGGTCCGGCACAGGAAGGGGAAATTGATGGGCCGCAGGAGTTTCATGTGGTATTATTGGACAATAATCGTACGGCATTGCTGGCGGATGCGGAACAACGGGATATTTTACAATGTATCCGATGTGGAGCGTGTCTGAATGTTTGTCCGATTTTCAGAAATGTAGGTGGGCATACGTATGGGACGACCTATCAAGGGCCGATTGGGTCTGTACTGACACCTCATTTGCGTGGGTTGCAAAACTGGAAACATTTATCCCAAGCATCTTCCTTGTGTGGCGCATGTACGGAAGTGTGTCCTGTTAAAATTGATTTACATCATCATCTCTTGCATAATCGGAGGAATGCGGCCGCAGAGAAACCTTCACGGCTGGAGCGAATGGGGTATCGGCTCTATGCAGAGATCCTGAATCGGCCACGCTTATATCCCGTGGTGCGGCTATTAGCGAAAATCGGTTCTTTCCTGCATCGTCCTATCGCGGGGAAAACGTACGACCCCTTACGGGCATGGACGGAAAATAGAAACCTGCCAGAAGTCGCACCGGTTTCTTTCCGCGAGTATTGGAAACAAAGGAATAAAAAATGAACGGCCATAAAGACACTATCCTGAAACGAGTCAAAGAAGCACTGCAAATGAAAGAACGCGCAGGCACTGTGCATAAGCAGGCTCCAACGTCACTTCCTGTGACGGAAAAATTTGAACAATGGATGCCGGACCCAGGGACAGATTTTGAGCGATGGCTCGAAGTTTTTACAGAAAATTCCAAGTCATTAAAAACGGAAATCAAGCTGGCTTCCGATGTGCATGTGTCACGTATGATTTTAGATGAGATGCGCAAAACAGAAGACTGGGAATCGATTGCCTGTGCACCTACTCCATTAGTAAAAGAGGCGACGTCAGAGTTTACTGCTTCCCGGTTTTTTCTGGAAAAGGGGTATGATTGGAAAAATCTCGAACGCGCCAACGTGGGGATCACGGAATGTGAATTCCTGGTAGCTCAAACAGGAAGTATTATGGTGACCAGCATAAATTCAGGAGGTCGGGCATTATCGGTACTACCTCCACACCATGTAGTGATCGCCAGGAAGTCGCAGTTAGTCCCGGACCTTCGGGTCGCGTATGAATTACTTCAAAAAAAATACAAAGAACATCTCCCATCGTTTATTGGCTTTATCACCGGACCAAGCAGAACCGGCGATATCGAAAGAATCCTGGTTCTAGGCGCTCACGGCCCCAAAAAACTTAGCCTCTTATTGTTGGACTGACTGTTTTGCATTGTGGTTTTACCGGTTTTTGAGTATAATAGGTATTATGCTTATAGATACACATGCGCATTTGGACTATTCGGAGTTTCAGGAGGACTTTGATGAAGTGATTGCTCGGGCAGAAGCGGCCGGGGTGACGCGGATTATCACGATCGGGACAGATCTGAAAAGCAGTGAAGTGAGTATCCGTATGGCAGAAAAACACCCTCAGGTTTATGCTGTGGTTGGAGTTCACCCAACCAATTTACCGGAAGAAAATGCACCGGATATTACCGATGCGTTACGTACCCTTGCGCAACACCCGCGAGTGGTGGCAATTGGGGAAACCGGCATGGATTTTCACCGTCTCCCGGGAAGCAGTGAAAAATATAGAAGCAAACAAATTGCTGTGACCAATGCGCTCGGGGCTTCCAGCACGAGTGAAATTGAAGCGGATATCGAAAATGATGCGTATGTTTCCAAGCAAGCGAGTGTGTTTCAACAACATCTGGATATTGCCGTAGAGCTGGGGAAAAATGTGGTGATCCATCAACGCGATGCCTGGGTCGAAACAGTCGATATTTTGAAACATTATACAGGAAAACTTCAAGGCGTTTTCCATTGTTTTGGAGGCACTCCGGAACAGGCAGATGAAATTATCCGGATGGGACATCTGGTGTCGTTTACCGGGATTGTGACATTTAAAAATGCCGAGATTGTACGGGAAACCGTGAAACATATTCCGGAAGATAAATTTATGGTTGAAACCGATTGCCCATATCTGGCACCTGTGCCATATCGTGGCAAACGTTGCGAACCTGCATATACCGCACTGGTCGCAGAAAAAATTGCAGAAGTGCGCGGAGTCTCAAAAGAAGAAATTGCGAGGGTAACGACACATACCGCAGAAATGTTTTTTAACATGAGGTAATGTGGAGAAGGACGAGGTGGTACACGCTTGAAGAAGTAGCTCACACGAAGTCACGAAGCCACGAAGCCACGAAGCCACGAAGATTTTTTAGGGAAGATAAAGCAAAGAGCAGAGAGATGG